>JAGHCS010000238.1 GCA_021160355.1 Candidatus Cloacimonadota bacterium | reverse complement strand
GTTTCACCATTGGTTTCTACTTTATAGAAGTAAATTCCATTTGCGACATCATTACCATATTGGTCAGTACCATCCCATGTTGCATGTCCTGCAGTATGAGAATCAGCAATTGTATCGATGGTTTTAATCAGCTGACCTCTAGTGTTATAGATAGTGACTTTTGCGTTTTCCACGCCGACTGAAGCTGCGAATTGGATCTCTGTGTGTGAGAAGAATGGATTGGGAACATTGCGAAGGGTAAGGGTTGGTTCTGGTTGCGGCTGTGAAGGATCAGTTGAATAAGTCATACCAGCAAAATCAATCTTGAATGAACAGTACACAATTTCACCACCGGTTACGGGACCCATATTTTGGATCGAGCTACCGTAGTCATTATCATCAAAGAAGAACATGTCAATCTGTCCCCAGCCATCACCAAGGTCTTTGATCGTGGGATTAATGTACGGATACATGGTTATCATGTCCGAAAAACCTGGAAATGCTGTGCTGAAGATATCAGAAAGCTCAATTGGAGCACTCCAGTTTTCACCATTGTTATTTGTTGCGGAAACATAAAGAATTGGATGAGTCGCATATGCATCATATCCTGGTATTGCATCTTCTGCATAAAGTGTTTTTGTGCCATCATCCCACACTTGAACCATCCATGGTTGTGTGACACAGGCAGCATTACGTTGTGTGTTTTCATGAAAACCAACATCAGCGGCTATAGAGAACGGATAAGTCCTCCAGGGGTAGACTAAGGTGTCACCGCTTACAGCTTCAATTTCCCATGGAACACTGTGACCAGACATTGCATCGATTCCTGGCAAATTTGGTACTTCACGAATTTCCCAAGTGCCGTCAGTTTTATACACAACTTCAGCTTGGTACTGGAACTCGTAATAAGGCCAGTAGGATGCACTCGCGGCTACAGTATCAACAGAGCAAATCCAGAATTGTTCAGGCAGGTGTAGATTTCCTTCGCTATCAAAAGTTGTTGTTCTATGAGTTGAGTGTTGGTTACCTGGCCATCCGATCCACACATGAAGCTCATCAAGAAGCACGTCGTCAATAGTAAATCCAGGAACGTTATCTACAGCATAAAGCACATATTCATTATACATGCCAACATCTGTTTGATATGAATGGAAGTTTGCATAGTCCCAGGTTTCGCCACCGTCATAGGAATCCCATACGTAAAAACCTTGTGGAACGACTTCGAGTCCGATTAATCCGTTAGTGTATCCTGCATAACCGAAAATTGCGATATGTCCTGCATTGAATGGATCTACTGCATAGGAGGGATAAGGACGACAGGAAAGACCAGTGGCTGGATCTGACCAGTCACGTGAAATATTCACTGGATCTGACCAGTTGTTCTTATCAAGCATGATATCAAGGTCACCATAAACGTAGGAGTCTTGAGGAACATCAATCCAGCGAAGAATATCATGTTCAATCTCACCATCTGGATTCTGCTGGCTGGTTTGATATACACGATAGTTTCCGGTTGTAGCATAATCCGGTGCCATTCCAATGTGCATATAGGGCCAGATATACTCGTCAACATAAGGAATTGGCTGATCAAAGGTCACGGGAGTTTTCCAGAAACCAGGAATGAAGAGCAGACCGTAATCATCAAAAGTTACTCGTGTGTTCGTATCTTCAGGAGTTGCAGATTCCATAATATCGTGCCATGAAGCGATAGGATCACCGGAGGCGGGATGCATGGTTATTCCAGGATAACCCTGCCATGTGTCGGAAGTGGTAATAGTGGCATATTCAATTGATCCACCTGGGTGAACGTATGCCCAATATACTCTTCTGTTGTCAGTCGTGTTTGGACGACCGTGGAAGACAAAGTAAACACCACCGTACGCATCTGGTTGACACGCAAGAGGGCGACCGCAATAACTACCTGGCATATAGTCATAGTAGCTAGTAAAACCTGCAAGGGCCGTAGGTAGCTGAATGAATTCCCAATCAGGAACGTCGAAGTTGCCATTGTTTCTGTTCTGTGTGGCAACCTTGAGATGCTTAGGTGCTTCAATAGGAACAATGGCTTTATTGTTCACTGGTTGTTGGACATCATTAGCCCAAACCATTCCTGCGAGCACGAGGAGCATCATACTAAGCATAGCAATTTTTTTCATTTTTTTAATCCTCCATCATTTAATGATTAATTACTAAAATTTCATTTTTACAGATAGACGTAATGGTCCGGTAAGAAATTTACCATCCATTTTTTCTTCTAAGTCACCAAAAGGAGTATAAGCAGCATCAATATCCATAACAGCAAAGGAAGTAGGAAGTTTCCAACCAAGTCCAAACGAAGCTGTTTGAGCATCAAGATTAAATTGATATCCACCGCGAAGGAAGAAGGTGCCGATTCTGTATTCAAGTCCAGCATTGTAGGTTTCGAGTCTGTCAACACAGTTGTCAACCTGGAATACAGCATTTAATGACTGCATTTTGCTTTCAAGAATATTCATTGCGATTCCAAGAGAGAAATTCATGGGAAGTGCAAAAGAGAGTTCTTCTCTGTCTTCATCAACAAGTCCGTCAGCATCATTGTCAAGCAGATCATAAGGATCTTCATCAATGAGACCATCTTCATCATTATCCAATGTGTATTTCATTTCTGGTCCAAAGTTTCGTAAACTCATACCAATCGTAAGATCTTTCCAGCCGGTAGCATAGAGAGATCCAAGGTCAACACTCCAGCCGTTCACATCAAATTCATCAAGATTTTCTCTGAGATATTTGAATGTGAGTCCAAGTGAGAATTTGTCAGTAAGCATGGTTGCATAAGAGAGTCCGGCCATCATATTACTGCAGGTGAATTGTTCTCCATTTGGTCCAAATTCATCGGCAGTTGTTACGTCCATCCAATCCATATATAATATCGAACCGTTGATCCCGAAAACTCCAAGGGAAGTAGGGAATGCAAAGGTCAAATAATCATAATTTATATCAGCAACATAACGGGTGTGGTTTACAAACAGCTCAGTGCCATTTGTGTATGCGAGGCCTGCAACATTCCAATAGGATGAGGAAGCACCTTTTGTGTAAGCTGTATATGCTTCTGCCATACCAATAGCACGAGCGTCAACACCAATTTTGAGGAACTGAAGACCTGTAGTACCGACTTTAGCAAAAATATCAGCCTGAACGAAGGTTGGTATAAGTAAAAGGGCCAATATTACAAAAATTATCCTTTTCATGTTAACCACCTTTATTTAATTAAAACAAGTTTATCGACTTTAACATTACCAGTCGCATGATCTTTTACAGAATATAGATAAACACCGCTTGCAATGATCTGGTCATTTTTTGAGAGGAGATCCCAGGGTTCTATTCCACCCGGAGCAATACCAGTATGAGTTGCTTTACTAGGATTGATAACATCAACAGTTGACACCCCATCATGTTCGATTTCATCAACGAGGTCACCGGCAAGAGTATATATCTTAATAGAGCATTTTTCAGGAAGATTTACAAACCAGATACGCTTACTTCTATCTCCGTTCTCATCTTTATCACGTCTTCCGTCGAACTTGCTTTGTCCGAGGTAGGGATTTGGTACAACATAGACATTATCGAGATTGGGAGCAGCAGATGGACCTCCAAAGACTGTTATTCGATTTCCATCTTTTCCAGATTCAAGCGCTTGAAGACTCTGTGAAGGAATACCTCTATCAAATGAGCTGACAGCAAAATAGTTTTCAACACCCTTTTCAGGATAGAGTATCTCACTGATATAGTATCTGCGGGAAAGCCGGTTCTTTTTCAACTCGAGTAAACCTTCGGGATGTGCTTGTCCAAGATGTTCTGGAAGAGGTATCAATTTATCATCATAGAGATCAAGATAGAGTTCATCATCTATTTCGGGATTTTTAAAGAGAAGAGATTCTTTGTCGTGTCTTTCATTTTCAGGAAGATGGGCATATGGTGTAACATCTACATCAGCGCTATCCAGCACATTATAAAGAGGAACTCCAAACACCTTGTCTCCAGTGACAATATCCACAAAGGAATAGAGCGAATCAAGATGATAGTAATCAGTCCAATACACTGTACTGTCAGCTATATAGATAATGTCTTTTGTTGGATCAGTACCAACAATATATTCCATTGGGATTCCATTATTAATACCCAACTGACCGCCATATGATACTTCCATACTGTCAACAGGAAGGTTCATGCAGATATTATAATCTCTCATGTCTTGTGGGGTATCGATCTTATCCCAGCGGTTCATTCTCATATAAGCATCCTGCTCACCGGAGTTGGAAGCTTTCCACAAAGAGTAACCCTGGAAGTCATGTCGTAATCTAAAGGCAGTCCACGGATTAACTTTTGCATTGAGATTTTCAATGAGAACACCTCCCGGTGTATACTGAGGAGCAAACTCTTCAGGGAAATAGCCGTAGTGTGCCAACTGTACGTCGTAATTATCGACATAACTGTCAAGGTATGGAATTGTATTCTGCCAGCCGACAAATTCTTTGGTGAGAGTCATTCTATCAACGGTGAATTCGGAGCGGTTATCCCAGTATACAAAAATAGTATCACCCTCAGCAGATTGATCAAGGGTCATGTTTGGTATATCTGGTGGACCGGGCGCCTCATAGTGCTTAAATGTATCAGGAAGCACCACGGTTGTAAGAGTTTGAGCTTCTCCATACAATGTTTTTGACCAAATTGCAGTTCTTTTTAATTCTTCAACATCATCACCTGGGAATACCGCAATAACGATTTTCATTGTTTCGTAGGGTTTGAGATTCCAACTCGAGTCCGTGGGAGCATCGAATCCGTGCATATCTCCATAGAATGCGAAGAGATAACGAGTGTCAACAGGGTCATTGAATTGAGCTTGTGGATCTTCACGAAGGGAGATGTACTTCGTTGGAGCAAAAGAATCTGTATTATGGGTCATCAGCCAATACTTCTCATTTCGTTCCACATTGGGAACGTTATGAGTCGGACCGTCACCGACTTCCCATGTCCAGCAGGCAAATTCCAACTCGTCTGGATCAGGAGAACAAACACGAGATCCAACATAACCTGTGGTAAGACCGCCATCTGTATCTGCATCATATGTATATGCAAACTCAAATCCTTCGCCACGAACATAGCTGCTTATATCTTCACTGCATCGTGGCTGGGCACCCCACGATTGAGGACCTACATCACAATCCATATACACAGCCATTGCACAGTCAAAAAGTGTATCAACCGGATTCATGTTAGTAATGTCGAATTCAACATAAACTAAATTTTTAATATATTCATAGCTCCACTGGAAACTCACCTGTCGTACTCGGATATTATTTGGAATATGTTCTTGAGAATAGGATTGAGATTCTTTTACCCTTTCTCCAGGAGTTCCAAATGGACTATAATCATAATAGTAGCCCAGGTAATCCTGTTCGGAGATTGGATAGCCATCTTCATCACGAAGCCCGTCTCCGTCATCGTCCTGAGCTTGAGCAAAGTTATATATGCTGTCAGGATCTTCATATCCCAGATTAAGGAAACCGAGTGGGAACCAGATGTCAATATTTGCAAGAATCTCAGCCGGTTCACATTGCATACTATCTACGTGACCTCTAAACTCATTATCTCCAGGTAAAAAGGTACTGAACTGTGAAGGTACAGTACTTCTATAGGGGAATGCAAAACCAGCGGGATCTTCATCAATTCTTCCATCACCATCATCATCTTCACCTAATTTCTGATCACGAATTGATGATTCAACTACACCATCGCTCAGGTTATAGACATCATACATTGGTCCGAGAACATTTTCTTCAAGCGGATTATACGCTGGCAAGAATTCATAGTAATCATCATCACCATCAAAGCCGACGGTTACAAGAGTGTCAATGACTCTACCGAAACCCATGTTAGTGGTGCCGGTTGTTTCTTGTGCAGCATCTTGCCAATACAACATCTGACCGAAGTCATTTCTTCGTTGTTTACATGCACCGAACCACAAAGCACCCTGGTAGAGGTAGTCAATACCAGATCCTCCCGGATATTCCAGGGAGGGCCATTGCGGAACAACGTCATCGCCTGATCCAAAGAAACCATAGTTACTTATTCGCAACCATATGTTTCCAACATCATGATAGTGAAAGATATCAAGTCTTTTATCTGCGCCAGAGCCTCCATTAACTGATCGAGCCCAAAGGAACGTACTTGAGAGCATCAGCATGAGGAGAACTACCAGAAAAACAGGCAGGAAACCAATTTTAGAGCGCATATTACCTCCTACTTTCTTCATTAAAATATTATTTTTCATATTACATCTTTACAATTTAAATGTGACGGGAAAGGTTACCCACACAGCAACAGGTTTACCCTGATTCTTTGCAGGTATGAAAGTCCATTGTTTGACTGCAGTTATTGCTGCTTCGTCAAGACCGCCTGGACCCGATTGAAGGCTTTTCACAACTTCAACAGCACCAACTGAGCCATCTTCGAAAATCTCCGCTCGTATGGTTACAGCGCCCTCGATACCGGCATTTAGTGCAAACTGTGGATATTCGGGCTCAACTCTTTTCAAAGGAATCGGTTCTTCTTCGTGAACAACGAATTTAGGAGTAGTACCTTCTCTGGAAACAGGGGGTGGTTTGGTAAGGTCAAGAGTGGTGGGACCGATTGTTTCGATTTCTTCAATATCTTCGTCATCACCCATATCACTTTCTTCAATTGTGAGAGGAATAATAGGTTTTACTTCTTCGGGTGGTTTGAATTTCTGCCGAACTTCAGGTGGTATCTCAATGGTTTGGATTTCTTTTGCTTTGTGCTGATAGGGTTTCACTTCTATCTTCGGAAACACCATAAAAGTGAAAAGCAGCAAAAGAAGTGCGAGCGATAATGATTTCTCATAAAAAGAACTCGCAACATTTTTCCAATCATATTGATCATTAACAGATTTATTTTGCATAATATAGAACCTTTAGTTATTTATGTTGCGTTACCTAAATTTCCGCGCTTCAAATGAAATCCTTAGAGCATTTGCCCTTTTGAGTTCGTTCATTACATCTACCATTATGCCGTATTCAGTATCTTTATCAGTTCGAAAACTCGTTATCATAGCTGGATTTTCTGCGATCTTATTTTGCATTACAAGCTGTATCTGATCGACCCGTGTTGCAAAATCATCAATAGATATAAGACCTGAACGGCTGACATAAATAGTGGATGCATTTCGTCTGTTGATCTTCTGAATGGTTTCCGCACGAGGGAGATCGACTTTGAGACCTTTCTCTTTTACAAAGGTTGTAGAAACCATAAAGAATATCAAAAGCAGGAAGGCAATATCGGACATAGAAGCATTAGGTATTTCGGAATCAACTTTTGTTTTTCGTACTATTTTTGCCATAGTGCCTCTTATCTGGTAGAAAGTGAAACGGTTTGTGCGCCGGCTGCGAGCAACCTGTCTAGTGCACGTACCATCATTTCGTATTTTGCTCTTCTGTCAGCTTCAAGCACAAATACCATTTTAGGATTCTCAATGATTTTCTCATTTACAATACGTTCAAGTTCAACAGGAGTTACAACTTCATCGTTAACGGCAATATCTCCTCTTCTGTTTACCTTGATCTTTGTAAGGTTTTCTTGCTTAATCTTGACCTTTTGGCCGCCCGATTCCGTGTGTGGAGGAAGCACCAAACCAAGTCCTTCTTTCACATCAAATTTAGTGGTAACCAGGAAAAATACCAGCAGAAGAAATGCCACATCAGCCATTGATGACGTCGGAATCTTAGGATTAAGACGTGGTTTTTTTGATTTTAAGATATTCATGCTTACTCAATTCTTTACATTGTTATTTTATATCTAATAAGGTTTCGGTTAATTTTTCCGAACCTGTTTGCATATCTATGATCAAACCATCAATAATTGATACAAAGAAGTTATTGAATAACTGAATTGGGATAGCAACAGCAAGACCCGAAGCAGTAGTTATCAAAGCAACTGAAATACCGCTTGCCACAATAGTAGGTTCAACTTCTCCTGCGGCTGCGATCGCTTCAAATGCCTGGATCATACCGACAACTGTTCCCAAGAAACCAAGCATGGGTGCAAGGTTAATGGTTGTTGCCAGAGCAATAAGGCCTTTCTCAAGGAAAGACATTTCGAGGATTGCAGCATGTTCGACTGCTTTTTCCACTTCTTCTGATCCTTTGTCTGCTTTAAGCAACCCTGCGTGCAGGACGCTGGCTACAGGACCTCGGGTTTTTGCACAAAGTTCTATTGCTTCATCGAAGTTCTTCTCTTTGACTAAAGGGAGAAGTTTAGCTAAGAAATCGTGAACAGAAATTTTTGCATAACGAAGGGAAATGATCTTCCAGATTGAAGTGGCTAAAGCCCAGATAACCAAAATGAGCATCGGGTACATGACCCATCCACCCTTGATAAAAAGGTCTACTAAACCGCTTCCAACAATTTTACGCGCGAAGGCTTCTAAACCCCCGGTCTGGGTTGTTTCTTCAACTATAACTACTTCTTCTTCAACGATAGCTGTTGTATCTTCAACTGTTACTTCTTCCTGAGCAAAAAGGTTACCTGCGAAAAGCCCGCTTAACAGTAATGCCAAGAAGAGAATTCTGAGTTTCTTATTGGTATACACTTGTATATCCTCCTAAATTTTTACCATTCAAATCTTACGCCTAAGGAAATTCTGCGTCCTACAGAATATATATTGGGATTAGATAAACCTGCAAGGTATATTGCTGCACCGCTAACATCTTCACCATCTTCTGCTTCTATCTTACCGTCATGATTCAAATCATAGGTATCCCAGTATTCAAAAGTTCCTTTATCTGGTGTTTTTCCAGTTTTGGCGTTTACATAATTGATATTCCGAGTATTAAATAAATTTGATACATTAACGAAGATACTGAATTTTGTATCCCCAAAGAGGTTGAAGGACTTGCTGACCCTCAGGTCTGCGGAATTTGTCCAGGGAAGTCTGTCTGAATTTGTTTCTAATTGGACATTACTGTCAGGGTCAGGTGTAATGGGAGTGTAAGGAGCGCCAGATTGGATTCTCCAAAGTAAACTTGCATAGAATTTATCGGGCATTTTTAAACCGAGAAGATAAAATTCTTCGTCTTCAGGGATTCGGAAATCTACATTCACCGATGCATTATGACGAATATCCCAAGTAAGAGGGAATTCCCGCAGGTTGTCACGTGCTTCATGAGCGCCGGAATTACGTCCGTTTGCCCAAGAGTATGTATAACCAACAGTACCACCCCAGAAATTGCTGAAGCGTTTTCTTAGAGTTAGCTCTACACCACGAGCGCTGCCATAGTCTTCAGAAATATAGAGCCAGTATTGTCGTCCTGCCTGAGCAATGCTATCTGGCAAGAGTGAGTAATCATTATCGAGAATACTGACAAGGTTATAAATATTTTTATAGAAAAGTGTTACATCAAGGAGATAATCTTCACCCATCTGATGCTCGACACCAACTTCATATGTAATAGTTGTTTCGGGTTTAAGGTTTGGATTACCAACATTTGTGCCGACTTGTCCAGCTTCGGGAGTTGCACTCGTGAACACATACTGCATTGGCGGAAGCTGAGATTGATAGTTATAGGCAAAGTGAAGCACGTCTTTTTCTGTGATAGGATGAGACACACCCAGACGGGGGCTGACCATGATCTGGAATTTCTTAACATCTTCTGTTTTGGTTATAAATCCACCGCTACCGTCATCAACGATATATGCTACTTCATCCCATTTTGCATTGATATATTCACCAGTTGTATCGCTTTTCACCTGGTATTTATCTCCAAGATACCAGAAGTCGAAACGCATACCGGCATTAACGATCATGCCTTCCCATTCCATTTTATCCTGGAGATAGAAAGCACCCTGCCATGGATATGCTTTATAACCGTCGATTGTGCCACCTGCAAAATGAATGCCATCCTGGAAATCTTCTGCGGTATATATTTTGCCACCCCAACCAAGATAACCATAATACGAAAGAGAATCGACTGGTATATGCATGCCTGTTGTATCAACATCTTTACCTATAAGATAATTTGGTAGTCGCTTAGCATCGTCAATTTCCCATGGATTTGTTAAACGGTCTTTATAAATTTGGTTATACATAATTTCAAGACCTGTTTTAGCTTGATGTATTTCGTTTATTTGATAAGTGAAATCACTTCGTAATGTATATGTAATGGTTTGATCTTTCCAGAAATTACCGGCATGAGTTCCAGGATTAGCGAAAAAGGGAATTGGTTGTGTGTTATGGTATTGATCAAAATATTCCACAACTTGATTCTCCTGTGCGCCAGGAATGTGTACACCGAAATTATTAGCGAGAGGATTCTCAATCCACGTGGGATTATTCCAGTCAACATTTCCTCCCTCGAAATACCAATCTCTGCCCACACCGGAGTTAAGATCAATATTTGTCTCAAAGCGGCTTGTGCGGACAGTGTAGAACATTTTTGGAGAGAGAGTGTGATCCCATGTTAACGCCAACTGGTTATGCTCGGTAACCCAGTGGTTCATGTAGCGAAGGGACAATCTATTTAAGTAACTGAAAGGAAGATTGGTCTCTCTGTCACCACGAACTGCAGCAGTCAATTTAACAGTAGGACTGACCTGGAATTTTGTTTTCAGGTTTACCTGGTAGTTGTTAACGTATCTATCACCAACATCAAAGAGCCAAACCTTGTCTCTGCCTTCTGTAAGAGAATTGATTTGGTTGACGTAATGTAATGAATCACCAAAGCCGAAATAAGACAATTGTCCCAATGGATCGTATAAAGGATTATCTTCCTCGAGGGCATAGTAATCTTTGTAACGTCCATCTGTCCAAGCACCGGTTGTGTTCAGATAAAAAGTAAGCTTATCTCTTTGATGCTGTGAACCTGCAGGAATAATTGGTCCGCCAAAAGCGAATTTAATGCCGTCTTCATTGTTTCCTTCATCAAAAATGTGGTCGGAACTCAACTCAAATTTTCCTGAGTATTCAGGACCACCTGATTTGGTAACAAGGTTAATGATAGCCGACTGGGCGTTGCCGAATTCTGCAGTAAAACCACCTGTTTGAACAGACATATCTCCTACAGCGTCCATATCGAGCTGCATTCCGAATCCATTATCAACAGGATTTGAAACGGACATACCGTCAACAGTATACACAACCTCGTTTGCACGGCCACCTCTGATATGGAGATTTTCTCCAGTTCCGACTGCGCCTGCAGTTACAGCAACAATTTCCTGAATGGATTGTACCGGCATTTGTTTAATGTCTTCAGCTGTAATAATCTTCTCTGAACCGGTAATGTCCTTTTCGACAAGCTTCTGCTCAGCGCGCACGGTGATACCTTCGATCTGGGTATCAGTGCTTTTGAGTTCAAAGTTCAGGGTTGTGGTCAAATCAAGATTGATTTTAACATTTGTGATAGTGACTGCCTGATATCCCATTCGGAAAGCTTTCACTTCATAGGTGCCAGGAGGAATGTTGATAACCATGAAACGACCTTTGTCGTCCGTGGATGCACCCATCTGTTTTTCAATAATGATTACATTTGCACCAATAACGGGTTCTCCTGTATTAATATCGGTAACACGGCCCGCAAGTTTACCAGTGGTACCTGCGTTGAGCACGCCTACCAGGAGAAAAAGCACAACAAATATAAAAGCAAATACGTACCTTTTCATAGCTTCTCCCTTCATGAAAAATTGGTCTTAGGTACTAAGACACGGGGCTAATTTCAAGTGTGTTGAAACATATGTCAACTTTTTTTACATCAACAAAGCATTATATTTCATTGATGTTATACTTATTTTTGAAACCTTCATACAACTCTTTCTCGTATTCCGACAATTCCTGATTTTTAGAGAAAGATATTCTAAAATATTTTTTAAAATTATTCCTAAGAATTTTTACAAAAGCATTGAATTCGATGGATTCTTTTATGATATCATTAATTGCAATCGTTTTCTTTGATAATAATTTTTTTATCGTTTTTTTTTCTTTATCATTATTTGTTGGCATGAGTTCTGCCATCAGCTCCTGATTATGATTAAGCAGGATCGACCCATGCTGAAGCAGGGCATTTCCTTTGCGGATCTGCGCGCTTCCGATTATCTTTTTTCCATTAAAATTTATTTCATATTTTGATGCGCTTGTAAAGCAAGGATTCACCCACGTTCTCTGCTCTTTTTCAGAAGGCATACTGTTCTGCATTGTTGCATCAATGCCGATCTCATGAAGTGTGGCAAGCAGTACTTTACCTATTTTTTGATAGGATTCCAGAACAGAGCCCTTAAGAATTCCATCAGTTCTGGATATAACAGCATACGTAACCTCATCATAATGAAGCACCGCCCTGCCGCCTGTTGGTCTGCGCACGAGTCCAAAACCATACTCTTTAACTTTACTCGGCAAAATATGTTCTTTTATTTTTTGATGAAATCCAAAGGAAACTGTTGGCGGATCCCAATCATACACACGAATTGCAGGAGGGGCATTTTTATTGATAATTCCAAATAAGATTGCTTCGTCCATAGCCATATTTTCATGTGGCTTGAGTTTTCCAGAATTAATAAAACGCCAGGTTTCGCTCATTTATTTAAGTACGACTTTCTCTTCACCTTTTATGATGGTGCCGATAATATATGCATCGGTGTGCTCAAGAATTATGTTTGCATCTGTTTCACTCACTACAGCGATCATTCCGATTCCCATATTGAACGCACGGTACATCTCGTCTTCATCAACCTGTCCCCCATGCTGAAGGAAATGGAAGAGGGGAGGAACTTCCCACGATTCTTTTGTCACAATTGCAGACATTCCTTCAGGAATAATTCGCTTAAGATTTCCAGGAATACCTCCACCAGTGATATGGGCGAGTCCTTTAATAATATGCTGGTCAATAAAGGGCTTAAGGATAGGATAATATGATTTGTGCACAGCGAGAAGTGCCTCTGCAACCGTTTTTCCTAATTCAATTATATAAGAATCCAATCTAAGTTTAAGTATATCAAATACGATCTTTCGAGCCAGAGTGTAGCCATTCGTGTGAAGACCGGTCGATGAAAATCCAAGTAGCACATCATCTTCTAAAATTTTTTTACCCGAGATCACATTCTCATTATCAACACATCCGATAATAGTGCCGACCAGATCAAAATCATCCTTCTGATAGAGAGATGGAATTTCTGCAAGCTCTCCACCGATAAGAGCGCAGTCATTTTCCCTGCACGCAAGAGAAAGTCCTTTCACAATTTCTTCTACATGCTGAGGGACAACTTTTCCTATTCCTATATAATCAAGAAAGAAAAGTGGATATGCTCCCTGTGTCAGGATATCATTTACACAGTGATTTACAATGTCCTGCCCAACAGTGTTCCATTTTTGTGCAAGATTAGCAACCTGCACTTTTGAGCCGACACTGTCCGTGCTTGAAACCAGAACCGGTTGTTTCCATTTTGACACATCAAGTTTAAAGAGTGAACCGAAGGAACCTATATCTGTGAGAACATTTTTGGAGAAAGTGTTTTTTGCGAGCGGTTTTATCAATCCTACAGCTTTTTCACCCGCAGTGATGTCAACTCCAGCTTTCTTATAATCCATTTTATCTTTCATTATTCAAACTGGGTATATTTTTTGAGTTTGTTAAAACGGGACTCTATTTTTTCTTTTGAAAGCTCGGTGAGTGCATCCAAACTGAAACCTTCAACATTAAATGCCGAAGTGATCGTTCCCATAATGGCTGCTTGCTTCAGAGTTTTATCAGTAAGTTTATTATGAGATGCGAGATAACCCATGAAGCCACCGGAGAAGCAATCTCCTGCACCAGTTGTATCCAGAACTTTTTTGAGTGGATATCCCGGAGCAAAGAAATAAAAATTCTTTTTAACGACCATCACGTCATGTTCTCCCTTTTTAACAACCACGATCTTTGGTCCGTATGAGAGTATTTTTTGAGAAGCATCATACAAATAGTGCTCCTGTGTAAGTAAACGTATCTCCTCATCATTAATAAAAAGAATATCAATATGCTGAAGCATATTCATCAGTGCATCGAGCTTTTTTATGATCCAGTAGTTCATGGTATCGGCAGCAATTATTTTTGGCTTTTGCATCTGAGATATGACATTAAGCTGTATTTCAGGATCGATATTTCCGAGCAATATGAATGGGGAATTCCGTAGTTCTTCAGGAATTACCGGATTGAATTTCTCAAAAACATTTAAGTGGGTTTCCAGTGTGATCGCTTGATTGAGATTCTTGTAACGTCCTCTCCAACGAAAAGTCTGTCCATCTGCAAACTGCAAAGCCGATGTATTCACCCTGTGTTTCTCCAGGAGTTTGACATGCTCTTTCGGGAAATCTTTTCCCACCACACCGATGATCGACACATTATCATAGAGAAAACTGGCAGAAACTGACGCATATATCGCAGAACCACCTAGTACATCATGCACACTCCCGTGATGATTTTCAATGCTATCAAGAGCTATGGAACCAACGACAAGTAAACTCATTATTCTGTATCCGTTTCTTCAATTATCACTGTGGCAGGTTGGTTCTTATCATGAAGAATGTAGTCCCAAAATTTTGAAACTCCTCCTGTAGAAAAAAAACGAACAAGCAGAATCAGCAAAATCAACAGTATGATTCTAATAATGAGTTTCCATATCGAGGTGACGTCCTTATTTCGATAATATCTCCGTTTTTTCCATTCATCAGTGAAAAAAGACATGTTGTTAAATATTCTTTAGTCCTTCAGCAAAATGCTGCAGTCCCTTTTCAATATTCTCCATGGAATTTGCATAGGAAAATCGGACATAGTTATTTGCTC
This sequence comes from Candidatus Cloacimonadota bacterium, assembly GCA_021160355.1. Taxonomy (GTDB): domain Bacteria; phylum Cloacimonadota; class Cloacimonadia; order JGIOTU-2; family JGIOTU-2; genus Celaenobacter. The sequence continues at coordinate 1,124 of JAGHCS010000238.1, read as the reverse complement.
CAAATGCAGAGCCGGGAACGATTGCGACAAAAAAATTCTTTAAAATGTAGGTGCAGAGATCTGCCGAAGAGTTGATATTATTTTTATTATTTTGTAAATAATACGAAATGTCGGGAATGGCATAAAATGCACCTTTTGGGAGCGTGCACTTCACATTAGGAATGTTGTTCAGTTCCTTAACTAGATAATTCCTGCGTTTCTCGAACTCCTGCCGCATCTTTTCAATGCTTCCGTCATCTTCTGTGAGAGCAACGATAGCAGCTTTCTGTGTTATAGAATTTACATTTGAGGTAGTGTGGCTTTGAATTCGGCTTGCATATTTGATGACTTCCATTGGACCAGCAGCATATCCAAGACGCCAGCCGGTCATTGCATAAGCTTTGGAAACGCCGTTTATCACGATAGTGAGATCCTTTGCTTCAGGGGAAAGCGATGCAATGGACACGTGCTCTTCTCCATCATAAATGAGTTTCTCATATATCTCATCAGAAATAATAAAAATGTCATGCTTCACACAAACTTCAGCAATGCCAAGCAGTTCTTCTTTGGAATACACACTTCCTGTAGGATTATTCGGGGAGTTCAAAATAAGTGCTTTCGGATTACCGAGAGAGTTAAGTGCATCATCGAGCTGCCGTGCAGTGATCTTGAAATTTGTACTCATATTCGTGGGAAGCAGGATGGGATGTCCGTCAACCATTTCTACTTGTGATGTGTAGCTTACCCAATAAGGAGAGGGGATAAGTACTTCATCGCGGAGATCACATATTGCCATGAGAATGTGAATGATCGATGCTTTCGCGCCGGGAGAGACGAAGATTTGATCGGCAGTGTAGTCAAGACCATTATCCTTTTTGAATTTCTCTACAATTGCTTCACGTAGTTCGATAATACCGGCAGCAACAGTATAACGGGTGAAATTATTCTCTATCGCTTTTTTGGCAGCATCCTTAATATATTCTGGAGTATTGAAATCCGGCTCTCCTACCCCGAAATTTATGACATCGTGGCCATCTGCTTTCATCTTTTTGGCAAGGGCAGAAACTGTCAGTGTGGGGGAGGGTTTGATCGCTCGTGCACGGTGAGAAAGTATTGTGCTCATTGTATCTCCAAATACTTATAAT
>JAGHCS010000119.1 GCA_021160355.1 Candidatus Cloacimonadota bacterium | reverse complement strand
TACGTACACGGAAGAGCTGTGATCAAAGTAACAAGTCCTTTCAGTCAAATCACTGTGGGAGGAGAAGGTGTTGTTGAGACAGAAAAAGGTTGGTTTAATCAGCTGGCTGAAGAATATGAAATTTACACATTGAAAAAGGTATTCACTTCGAATAATGCTTTGTTCGGGAAATATTATATCATCGAATTTCCTGAAGAATATTCTGTTATGGATGTTTGTGATGATCTAATTGGCTCAATTACACCCGGCAAACGGGCTGATCTCATCGTAATTGATGATTTTGAGAATGAGCCAAACGAATTCTGGCTTGAAGCAAAACCATATATGACGATCGTGGGTGGGGAGATTAAATTCCAAAATATTTAAGAAAATATCAAGCTCCAGATATTGGATGCATTTTCAAACATATTTCTGATCATACACTTTTTAGAATAAACTCATAATAAATAAATATATAAAAATATTTGACAAACCTTCCGAAAACATCACATATTGGCATCGAATGTCATAGATATTCAAAATAATTCAAAGCATGGCATTCGGGAGGTTCCGTGTCCGGTACATTTTTGGGTTCGATCGAAAGCTCGATCACAAATAGACGAGTAAGTATTCCTCAATCATTTAGAAGTCTGATCGCTCTATCAGCCAGAATGCTGGTCGTTGCAGTCCGCGGTAGAAATAACACGATCTATATTTTTCCAATGGATGTCTGGAAGAAACTGGAAGCAGATCTGGAGCAGGGAACGGATAATGAAAAACAACTACTGAAGATGTTCCGCATTTATGCGACAGTGCTCAAGGTCGAGGGCCCGGGGCGCATCCTGTTGCCAAAAAAATTATTGGAAATTGCTGAGATAGAAAATAAAATCGTTTTCCTGGGTGAAGGCAAATTCTTTTCAATATGGAATCCTGAGAATTTCCAAAAATACGAAGAAGAAATTGCTCAGCGTTATGATGAAAAACTTCAAGAGAATGAATTTCTCATATAATCCCGCAGGAGGAACAATGAAAGTATCCATCGGACAGATCATGCAATTTAAGAAGATCAAAGGTGTGAAACTGCCGGAAGGTCCTTACAAGATCGAAAATTTCGATGACGTACCTCAGGACATGGAGTTCGGTCTCTTTGCGTATGAAATCGACGGAAATGTTGCTCAGTATATTGATGTGAAGAAGCTCAAGGACGGCTCAGAAGAAGAAAAAGAATTGCTTGAGAAATTTAAAATGTATTCATCCCTGCTCTCTGTAGAAGCACTTCCTCATCTCATGCATCCCAAAGATATCATCGATATCGAAGAAGTGAACGATCATATTTTGCTTCATTGTGGCAATCGCTATTTCTCGATCTGGGATGGTGATAATTTTAAACGTTTTGAAAAACATCTCACCTTTAACCTGCATCAGGATCAAACTCACCAGTACGTGCAATGAAATCCTTCCACATTCCTGTTCTTAAAGATCGCTCAATAGAATTCCTCCAAATAAAAAAAGGAGGGATCTATGTCGATTCCACACTTGGCGGTGGGGGACACACAGAAGCGATGTTTGAGCAGGAAAAGGATATTCGTGTTATTGCTTTTGACCATGACAAGGATGCGATCGACTTTGCACAGAAACACTTATCAAAATATTCGGATAGAATTATTTATGTGAATAAGAATTTCTCTTATCTTTCCTCTGCACTGGCACTTAACAGGATCACAAAAATTGATGGCATCCTTTTTGATCTCGGATTCTCATCCCATCAGATCGACCAGCAGCGCGGCTTCAGTTATACTCAGGATGATGAGCTCGATATGAGAATGAATCGCAACAATGGAAAACTCACCGCTTATGATATTGTGAATATGTATCCAAAAGACAAACTGGAACAGGTTCTGCATGATTACAGTGAAGACAGATTTTGGAAACGTATCAGTAATGCAATTTTGATGGCGAGAAAAGATAAAAAAATCGAAACAACAAAACAACTGAGAGAAATCATCGAGAAAGTGATCCCCAAAGATAAAGGATTTAAAACGTTGTCGAGAATTTTTCAGGCGCTTCGTATTGAAGTGAACAAAGAGTTGGATGCGCTTGAGAAGGGATTGAATTCATCGGTAGAAGTCCTGAAAAAAGGCGGAAGGATCGCAGTCATTTCCTATCATTCTCTTGAGGATAGGATCGTGAAACAGTTTTTCAAATATGAGAATCTCGAATGTATTTGCCCAGCATATCTACCCCGCTGTGTATGTGAAAAAGAAGTAAGATTGAAAATTATCACAAAAAAACCGATTATTCCAACCGAGGAAGAGATCAAGGAAAATTCTCGTGCACGTAGTGCAAAATTACGCATTGCAGAGAGGTGCTGATGAATAAAAAACCATCCATACTTTTTATAATCTTTATTTCATTTTTTTGCTTCATCGTAATTTCAAGTCTACTCCGTTCTCTCTTTCTTGAACAGCAAAGAGAACTCTTAGCTCTCGAACAAAAAATCCAGGACAGCCGGGACATTATTACTGATCTGAGAAATGAGATTAGCCAGCTTTCATTGGATTCCCGCATTATAGAAATTGCCGGCAGCACCCTTCAAATGGGATTTCCTGATCCAACAAGCATTATAAGCGTAAAGAAAAACCAGGTCTCATCAGATCAAGTAAACTATTCTCTGTTGAACTTTATTTCTCCCGAAGCTATTGCTGCGGATAAATAGCATAATAT
>JAGHCS010000161.1 GCA_021160355.1 Candidatus Cloacimonadota bacterium | reverse complement strand
TGTCCTGACGAACTGAGTATCATGCTTTTTGCACGACCCTTGATAAAGATGAAATTATCTTCATCTATCAAACCGAGATCGCCTGTATGTAGCCAGCCGTCTTCATCTATTGCCGCAGAAGTTGCCTCTTTGTTCTTGTAATATCCATCCATTACGACTTCGCCTCGGACAAGAATTTCCCCTACAATATTTTGAGGATCATTAGAATCTATTTTAGCTTCCAGGAAATTTATTGTTTGTCCGCATGAAGCAGGTTTATGTATTTTCCAATCAGAATAGCTGACAAGCGGACCGCACTCGGTCATTCCGTAGCCAATTGTGATTGGAAAATCGATGCTCTTGAAGAATGTTTCTGCTTCTTCGTTCAATGCTGCACCGCCGATGACAAGTTCATAGAAATTACCTCCGAAGGCAGCGACCAGTTTTTCTCTAATTTTTTTCTTTATAAGAGATTTCACGCCCGGCACTTTGAATAATACCTTCATACTTCCTTTGTCGAGGACTGGTTTAACTTGTTTTCTGTATATCTTTTCGATGATTAGTGGAACAGTAAGTATAAGATGCGGTTTAACTTCACCGAATGCCTTCAGGATAATTTTGGGAGAAGGAAGTTTTGTTAAGAAAGTAATATGGCAACCAAGCGTGAATGGGAAGAGAAATTCAAATGCGCATCCATACGCATGTGCAAGTGGAAGAAAGGAAAGAATTCTTTCACCTGCCTTGAGTGGCATGTGTTCGTGTGCATAAACGATATTGCCTATCAGGCTGTTATGTGGAAGCATCACTCCCTTTGAAAATCCTGTTGTGCCGGAAGTATAGACAATTGCGGCAAGTTCATCATTGCGTATTTTCTCGAAGTGAAAAGATACTAGCGCAAGTGTTTTCCCAAGCTCTTTAATCAACTGTTTTTTTGCTTTTTCGATTTCTTCTTTTACAGATTTACTTTTTGCAAATAGTATGGAGAAATCTTCTAGCTTGAATATAACATCAAGTTCTTGCATAGCCGAATTATCAATACCTTCATAGAGTGCTTCTGCTACGAATAGTAACTTAGAGTCAGAGTGATTAACAATGTGATGGATATCATCTGATTTGAAATCGGGAAGGATGGGTACGATCACCGCTCCATATGTAACCGCAGCAAGATACGTAACAGCCCAGTTTGTAGAGTTCTTTCCCAGCACCGCGATCTTGGCACCTTTTTTCAGAGCAAGTGCTTTAAATATATGATGAAGTTTCAAGATTTCATTTGCAGTCTGTCCATAAGTGACAGTATCACCTCTGTAATTGGTAAATGCCTTTCTGTCCCAATTCTCTTTGATCCCTTTCTCAATAAAATCAACAAAGTTCTCTTTTAACATATTTTCTCCTAACTTCTTTTATCGCTAATTATCAAACCGATAATTCCCGCTCGTGGGCTTTTACCACATAATCAAAAAGCTCTTTTCCAAAATCTGAAACAACAGTCACTTTCTCGAAGTCAATATCAACATTGTTGAGATATTGCAATCTCAGCACATCTCCGTCAAACATTTCAGGAATAATACCTGCAAAGAAAAATCCCATCATTTCCAGCGGTGCACAGATCTGCTGCGTCATGGGATGGGAAAGGGGCAGGTCAATGTAGATGCAGTCGATCTTTTGAAGGCACAGTTCACGCAATCGAAATCCAATTAGCTCCACTACATCTTTGCCAAATTGTGAAACTCTCATAAATGCTCTACCCGGTTCCGTTTGCACTTTTACATCTACCTGTGATTTTTCATCTATATCCTTTAAAACATTGTGCTCAGCTTTTTCAATCTTTCTATTCAGTTCACTCATTTCGTATATCTTCTTAATCATCGCTTTATGGTGGAAGGGTGGGTACACCTTTTTCTCATCATCCGCGAGTTTAAGATAGAAAAGCACTGTTGTTTGCCGTTTTGTTCTCTGCTGCTTTTCGATCTTTTTGAAGAACATTGTCGAAGGAGTAAAACCAATCAGGAAACCTGTCTCGTGTGCCCCGAGTGAAATATTCCCTTTTTGCGTATACGGATGAACTGCAACTGCTTCGCTGTAGATACCTGCCATATTATTTTTCTTTGCATAATCTACCAGGAAGAGTTTTGTTTTCTTAAAAATCCCGTGTCCTCTATAGCGAGGATCGACAACAGCCATTCCTGTTTCACCCACTTTTGCATCCGGTGAATCCAGCATCATTGCAAGGTGTCCAACAAGTTCACCCTCGGGATTGAACACCACGCAAGAGTGCAATAGTCTGCTCTTGATGAGTTCCTTTACCTTTTCCGGATAATACACAAAATCATTTCCGTAGGAATATCCATAAGACCGATACATGCACCGAGCCATGGAAACTGCATCAGCAGCGGTCATCAAACGGTATTTAAGCTCGACTTCTTTTTCCTCTGAAGGAGGTTCTTTTTTTTCTTCCTGTACTTCGTCGAATTCAGTGATATTTTTATAGGGAAGATTTTTTACAAAAACTACCTCTTTACCTTCACGTCCAAGATTCATAAAATGAATTTCATCAGCAAATGCCTTCATAAGAACCATCCCCAATCCCGAATTCTCTCCCGGTTTTACCTTGTGAAAATCAAAGGGAAGCCCTTTATCTCTAATTGAAATTACGAGCTGTCCCGGTTTTCGGATTATAATGATCTCAAAGATTCCTTTTTCATCATCGTTAAAAGCATGCTCGATTACGTTCAAGCTTGCTTCTTCAACTATCAGTTCGAGTTTTTGGGCATCTTCTTTTGGCAACCCGATAACGACTGCAATATTCTGAATGAAATCCATTGCAAGGGGTAAATACTTTTTGTCGGCAATGAGAGTTAGCTTTGCCAGTTGTGTTTCATAAGAAAGTTCTTCCATGCGTATCCTTATATGATTTTTTGAAAGCGTGTAAATTATTGCTGAATAGTATATTCGTTCGTCAAGTAAATCTGATAATTTAGATTTACTGATACGAAATGCATATCAGTATAACTTTATTTCTTTTTCTTCCTATTTGTCTGAAATCCGACTGCCGTGCCGATCAGGGCTCCCACAACTACGGGGCTTGCAAAGGCATCCTGCCAATCCGGACCAAGTAACAACTTGCTGATAATGATGCCGACAATCAGTCCGGAGATCAAACAAATAAAAATATTGAAAGCTCTTTTCATTTCTCGCTCTTTTAATAGTTGATGTTTAACATCCTCTTCATTTCATCAGCTGCCTTGTAAAATTTCCTTGGCATCTTGATGCGTTGGTCATTCATCCCATCGAGAAGAATAATTTCAACTCTTTTTGATGAGATCATTCTGATAAAATCACCATATTCTATCTGGCTTGTATATCTCACATAGCAGTCATTGTCCTCAGAAGCAAGGGATTCTACCATGGACGGTGCGACCGCAGCAGTGTCGTTGAGCACGAAATAAAGCACGAGTTCTTCATTGAAGGGTTCATTCTTTTCAAGAGTATAGCTGAAATTAACAGGATCGTTGGGCTGTGCTTTCCGGCTTATCCGTACTGTGAAATCTATGCTGAATTTAATTCCTTCGTCTATCCACTCGATAGGGTGAATGAAATACTGATTTGTATTTTCAGAGAGAAAGAAAACATCGATATACTTTCCGCTGGTGGCACCGGATGTTAACATTTTGTTCGAAGTGCATTTGGCAAGTACAAGCGAGCTGATTGTGCAGAGGAGTAACACAAAAAACTCAAAGGATTTTATTTTCATAGAATTTATTGATAAATTCAGATTGTGGGCGTCAAGAAATTAATGAGGTATTATTCTTTAAACTCCTCAAGCGCTTCCCAAGTGGCTTCATAATTTGCTCCTGCATTCCAGAAAAGAAATCCCCCTTCCAGTCCCGCATCTTTCACCGCTTGTATTTGAGCAGAGATCGTAAAGGGATCTACAGAATTATTATACAATGAGAAAGATTCAAGATAAGGTATGATTTTGTTATCATCTTCGATTTCTTCTCTCAACACACTGCATATTCGATAAATAAAATAATAGGGCTCTTTGCCAGGATGTGCTTTTCCCCAGAATTCTCCATAAAAATGTGACGGATAGATCATTGGATGAATTCTATCCAAAAATGGCATTATCCTTCTTATATCCTGCCCTGTATTCCGAACATCATCAGGGTGCTGAAGTGCGACGATACCGAAAATATCAGCAGAGAGTGTTACTCCTTCTTGCTGGGTTACCTCAAATACTTTCGAAATAAAATCAGTGATAACATCCTGCTTTGTCATCGAGTCTGGTATTCCGAAATCTGCATTGAGTAAGTGCCCTTCTGTAGGAAAACGCACATAATCGAGCTGAATCTCATCTACTCCAAGAGATATTATTTCTTTGATTATATCCAGTTTATATTTCTGAACTTCCTGATTATTGGGATTAAGCCAGTGCTCTTTAAGTTTCTTCTCAGATGCAAGAGTGTCTGTTGAATCAGGAATAAGTACGGGTCGCCAATCGGGATAGTTATGTGCAAGTGTCGTGTCTTTGAACATTGTAACCCGTGCAATGAACTCGATACCGTATTTGTGAAGAAGATTTGCGAGCTTGCGTGGGTGGCTTATGATCGGTATATTCAAATCATTCTCTCTCGCAATGCTATTCATAGAAGAGTAAAAAAGCGTGCCCCTCACATTTGAAAAATCCACCACAAGGGCGTTGCATCCGAGTGAATCGTATTTACTTATGATCCGCTGCACATTATTCTCAGTTAGAGAATAAGTGTTAAGATAAATCCCACACAAAGAATCATGATTGATTACTTCGCTGGCAATTAGGTCTATCCACCCTGTTGGGATCAATAATACTTGATCGATGTGAATAATATTTGAGTCTGAGATATCATTAACACTTTTGATCTGTTCAACGAATTCATCAATAAAAAGAGTGGGGGATCGGTCGATATATTTTTTGGCGATCTTGTACAGGTTATCGCCATGTATGACTGTATGCTCAATAAAGGAGTTGTCTTCTCTTTGTGCTCGCAATGTAGTACCGCAGAGCATAGAGATAAATGCCAATGAGATAATCAGTATCTTTTTTTGTTTTTTCAAATATATCACCTGCAAAAAAAATAGCTATACTCACATATAGCTATTTAAAATTTTGCGTCAATGAAATCTCTTAGTGAAATCCATCTTCGTTTATCTGAATACGGGTAACTGCTCTTTTTAGCGCAGCTTCTGCACGACGAAGATCTGTATTTTCCTTTTTCTCCTGCAAGCGTTTTTCTGCCCGTTCCTTTGCGCGCTTGGCTCTATTAACATCAATATCATCAGGATTTTCAATTATTTCCGTGAAAATTCTCACTTTATCAATATCCACCATCACAAAGCCGTTCATTAAAGAAAACAATTCCGGTTTATCGTTTTTATAAATTTTCAATATTCCGGGTCTCACCGACGAGATAAATGGCGTATGCCCTATCTGCACACCAAAATCTCCATCTTTGCCGGGAGCAACGAGCTCACTCACATCATCTTCAAGGAATATTCCTTTAGGTGTGACTATTTTTAGATGAATCAATCTCGAACTATCAGCCATTATTTCGATTTTTTTCTTTTCTTTTCAATTTTTTCTTCAGACTTCTCTTCTGATTTGTGCTCTTTACTTTCCTTTTCCTTAGAGATTTCCTCTTCTACAACATCTTCGGTTTTATGTGATTTCATTTTCTTATATCGCTCTTTGACTTCTTCTATTGTTCCAGCCATGAGGAATGCTCGTTCAGGGATTTGATCACACTCACCTGCAAGTATCTGCTGGAAGCCAGTGATCGTGTCTTCGAGTTTTACATACTGACCTTTATAGTTTGTGAATTCTTCTGCAACGTGGAATGGCTGGGAAAGGAATCTCTGAATTCTACGTGCACGGTTTACCGCAAGCTTGTCTTCTTCAGAAAGCTCTTCCATACCAAGAATGGCAATAATATCTTGCAGTTCCCTGTATTTCTGAAGTACCTGCTGCACTTCTCTGGCTACAGAATAGTGTTCTATTCCCACAATGCGGGGATCGAGAATTCGAGAGTTAGAATCAAGCGGATCTACTGCCGGATAAATACCGAGTTCTACAATTTTTCGGGAGAGCACAGTCGTTGCATCAAGATGCGCGAAAGCAGTAGCAGGTGCGGGATCTGTTAAATCGTCTGCGGGCACATAGATCGCCTGTACAGAGGTGATAGAGCCATCTTTTGTTGAGGTAATTCTTTCCTGCAATTCACCCATTTCCGTTGCAAGCGTCGGTTGGTAACCAACCGCAGAAGGCATTCTCCCCAAAAGCGCAGAAACTTCAGATCCAGCTTGTGTAAACCTGAAAATATTATCAATGAATAACAACACATCCTTATGAGCTTCATCACGGAAATATTCTGCTACGGCAAGCCCGGAAAGTCCCACTCGGAGACGCGCTCCGGGAGGTTCGTTCATCTGCCCGAATACCATTGCAGTTTTATCAATAACGCCTGATTCTTTCATTTCAAGCCAGAGATCGTTTCCTTCTCGTGTTCGTTCACCCACACCTGCAAAAACGGAGTAGCCGCCATGCTCGGTCGCAATATTTCTGATCAGCTCCTGGATGAGTACGGTTTTACCCACGCCAGCGCCGCCAAACAGACCTGTCTTACCACCTTTTGAATAGGGGCAGAGCAGATCGATGACCTTGATGCCTGTTTCTAATATCTCGTCTTTTATATCTAACCGAGTATATGCGGGAGTTTCTCTATGGATAGGATAATAGGTTTCTGCCTTAATCTCTCCGAGATTATCAATGGGCTCGCCAACGATATTTATCAATCGTCCAAGCGTGCCTTCACCGACCGGTACCAAAATTTGTTTGCCGGTATTTATAACCTCGTCTCCTCTCTGCAATCCGTCAGTTGAGTCCATTGCAATTGCGCGAACCCTATCTTCACCCAGATGTTGCTGCACTTCGAGTACAAGAACTTTTTCATCCTTTCTCTTCACGTGCAGTGCTGTATAAATTTCTGGTAAATTTTCATCTGAAAATTCTACATCCACTACTGGACCAATTATTTGAACTATTTTGCCTTTTTCCAAAACTCCTCCTGTGCTATTTTTACTGTAATCCTTCTGCACCGGAACATACCTCTATGATTTCTGTTGTTATCTTGCTTTGACGCAAATGATGATATTCGAGTGTCAGATCTTTTATCATTTCATCTGCATTATCCGTTGCTGCATCCATGGCAGCCATACGAGCACCCTGCTCTGCTGAAGACGATTCTAGGAGCACGCGCCATATCTGAATATCAAGGTCTTTCCTGATGAGCTCATCAAGCAATTCCTCGGGTGAAGGTTCAAATAGGTACGCTGCATATCTGTCTTCTTTGTCTTCCTTTAATTCTTTGATGGGAAGAAGCTGCTTAAGGACAATATTTTGCTGTATTGCAGACTTGAATTCATTATAAACTATGAGCACTTCATCATATTTCCTTGAAACAAATTTCTCGGTTACAAGTTGCATGATATCTCTACTGTACTCGAATTCCAATTTATTGAAAAGTTCGACATAAGATGCTTCGATTTTCATATTTAATCTTCGAAAATAATCAAATCCCTTTTTACCGACACAGATCAAATCGATTTTCTTGTCCTTATGCTCATGAAGATACTCTTCCGCCTTCTTTATGATATTCATATTGAAAGCACCGCAAAGCCCTTTATCTGCAGTGACAACTATCAGCCCGACATTCTTCGCTGCCTTATCATCAATTTCATGAAGGAGGGGATGAAGCTGTCTGCGATTTCGCGAGGCAAGGGACCGCAAGAAAAGATCCAATTCATCAGAATAGGGGCGTGCTTTTAATATAAGCTGCTGTGCCTTTTGCAATTTCGCAGCTGAAACCATCTTCATGGCGCTTGTAACCTGCCGTGTACTGATGACCGATTCGATTCTTTCTTTAAGTTCTTTTAGACTTGCCATATGCTTTGTTAATCTTCTTCTTCAATTATCTCTTCAACTATAACCTGATGCTCAAAAATTGCTTTAACTTTTTTGGATAATTCGTGAAGCTGTTTTTCTACCTTTTCGCTTACACCTTCTGGTCTTATCAATTCTTTTTGAAGTTCCTTGTATTCTTCATCCATCAACTCGAAAAGTTCCGCCTGTACGTCCTTGATAATATCAACCGGAAGATCATCCAAATATCCTTCATAGCCCATGAAAATGATGGCGATCTGCTTGGCTACAGGAATTGGTTTGTACTGACCTTGTTTGAGGATTTCCACATACCTGTATCCGCGGTTGAGCTGATCCTGAGTATCTTTATCGAGTTCTGCACCAAATTTTGCAAATGCTTCCAGTTCTCTGAACTGTGCAAGCTCGATACGCAATCGTCCCGCGACCTGTCTCATTGCTTTTATTTGTGCTTTTCCTCCAACACGCGAAACGGACAAGCCGGCATTGATCGCTGGTCGTACACCTGCGTAGAATAGTTTAGATTCAAGATATATCTGTCCATCGGTAATTGAGATCACGTTTGTGGGAATGTATGCAGAAATATCGCTTGCCTGGGTTTCGATTATTGGCAGCGCAGTGAGAGAACCGCCTGTGTCCGGCAATTTATAGAACTTGAATTTATCATTTCCTAATTCTTGAAGATCTTTTTTAAGCTCTTCTTCGCTTGATTTAATGTGTCTTCGATATTCCTTTTTATTCACACCCTCTTCTGCTTTTTTCATTTCTTTTGGTATGATGATATATATTTCTTCGAGTTTTGAAGCTCTTTCCAGAAGTCGTGAATGAAGGTAGAATACATCACCGGGATATGCTTCTCTGCCCGGAGGTCTCCTTAAAAGGAGTGATATCTGGCGATAGGCAACAGCATGTTTGGAAAGGTCATCATAAATTACAAGCACATGCTTGCCCCTGTCGCGGAAATACTCACCCATCGTGACACCTGAGTAGGGTGCGATGTATTGTATCGCAGCGGGATCTGATGCGGTTGCAGAGACGATTATTGTATAGCCGAGGGCACCATGTTCCCTTAAAGCTTCGACGACCTTTGCCACAGATGATCTTTTCTGTCCTATTGCCACATAAATACAAAAGACATCGGTATCTTTTTGGTTTATGATCGTATCAACAGCGAGCGCAGTTTTCCCTGTTTGTCGGTCTCCAATTATGAGTTCGCGCTGTCCCCGTCCAATCGGGATCATTGAATCGATTGCCTTTAGTCCGGATTGCAAAGGTTCTATCACTGGCTGACGTGCAACAACACCGAGTGCTTTTCTCTCGATCGGCATACTCAGTTTTGATTTTATCGGTTCTTTGCCGTCAAGGGGCATTCCAAGAGGATTCACTACCCGCCCCAGCAGCGCTTCGCCGACCGGAACTTGAACGATCTTCTTTGTCCTTTTGACAATATCACCCTCTTTAATCTTATCGCTTTCGCCAAGGATGATACAGCCGACATTATCCTCCTCCAAGTTTAGTGCCATACCGTAGATTTCATTATTGAAAAGGACAAGTTCCGATGCCATGATATCCTGCAAGCCATACACACGCGCAATACCGTCACCGACCTCGATAACCCTGCCGACTTCGTCTATATCAACTTTATAGTTATACTTTTCAATTTTTTCTTTGATTATTCTACTGATTTCATCAGGTTGTATTTTCATCATACTCCTAAAATAATCTGCTTCATATATTAAAACTCCCTTTTCAGGGCATCAAGATTGTTTCTGATGGATGCATTTATCGCCATTTCATCATTGTATGCGAGAAAGCCACCTCTAATATTCTGATCGATAGTATGTTTAAATATTATTTTTCCATCGACATATTTAGAGATAAATTTCTTTATATTTTCATGTGTCTCTTCATCAACTTCATGTGCAGTTTTAAGCTCAAAATCAAAGATGCCGAGTTCCTTGTGTATTTTGCTGATCAATTCCTTAAGAATATCTGCAATAAAAAATATCCTTTCTTTATCAACGAGCACATTCAGGAAATTTTGCAACACTTCTGATGCGTCGAATCCTTTCACAAGAAGTCCGATAATTTCGGTTTTATGTCGATCTTCGACAATGGGCGAGATCAGAAATTCCTCAATCTCTGGCTCATCTTTCAGGATTGTCTGCAATGCAGAGACCTCATTCTCAAAATGTATGAGATCATCCTTCTTGATAATCTCAAGAAGTGCAGATGAGTATCGTCTGGCAATGATATTTTTAATCAACAGACGACTCCTTTATGCCACTCTCTTCTTTAATCATATCGTTAATGAGTTTCACATCATCTTCTTCGGTGAGTTTCTTTCCAATTATCTTATCAGTCAGTTCGATAACAAAATCACCAATCTGAGATTGAATACTTTCTTTTGCTTTGTTCACTTCTACATCGATAATTTCCTGAGCTTCGTGAATTATCACATCCCGCTGCTCTTCTGTATCATGAATAATTTGCTCGCTCTGTATTTTCGCACTCTTTGTTGCTTCATCTCGAATATTTCTTGCTTCTTCTTTTGCTTTTCTGAGCAGCTCTTTCTGCTTCTCAAGGATCTTTTCAGACTCTTCTTTATGCTTCTTGGCGCTCTTGAGGTCATCTCTTATCTGAGATTCCCTTTTGTTGATAAAATCCATGAGCGGCTTATACAAGAGCTTTTTCAGGATGATCAGCAAAATAATGAAATTCACAATCACCAGAATAAGCGTATAATCAATATTAACCATACTTAAGACTCCTCCCCGAAAATTCGGGAATTCTTACACTGCGAAAATAAGTAACAGAGAAATGACCAGTGAATAGATACCGGTTGATTCGGACACTGCCTGACCGACAAGCATAGTTCTTGTGAGCAGTCCTGCGTTTTCAGGGGAACGTGCAATACCTTCGCATGCTTTCCCTGCGGTAAAACCTTCGCCGATCCCGGGTCCGATCGCACCAAAACCCATACAAATGCCAGCACCTAATAATGCTGCTGCTCTAATGATTTCACTTTCCATGTATCCTCCTAAGGATTATAATCATGCTACAAATAATAATAAAAATGCAATAACTAATGCATAAATTGATGTTGACTCCGATACAGCGGCGCCAACGAACATTGTCCTAATAAGTACTGAAGTTTGTTTGGGAAACCTGCTGATACCGTCAACTGTTTTTCCTGCCACAATTCCTATTCCAAAGCCGGGACCAAACGTTCCGAATCCCATCGCAAAAGCTGCTCCAATAAAAGCAAAAGATTTCACGATACTATTCCCATCTGGCGTAGAGTAAAGAAGAAGCATCGCTATTACCAGGGCGAAGATTGCAGAAGTTTCGGACAGCGCCTGCCCGATCAGCATATTTGCTGTTAATGTTTTTGATTCCCTTGGCTGCCTGCCGATTCCTTGACATGCCTGCCCGCCTGCGTACCCGATTCCAAGACCTGTTCCCAGACATCCTGCACCCATAACAAGTCCGGCACCAAATAATGAAGCAATCCTCTGCCAGTTTGCATCTGGAACAATAGAACCGCCGAAAAGAAGAAGCATTGCGATCACGAGTGCAAAGATAGCTCCGGTTTCCGTTATTGCCTGAGCAATGAGCATTGTTCGAAGAAGTATATCATTTGACTTCGGCTGCTTCATCATTGCGATGTTCGCATTACCTGCTATGTATCCTTCTCCTATGCCGGCCCCGATCGAAGAAATACCCACTGCAAGTCCTGCACCGAGGTATGCTGCGACGTGTACCAAGCTAAAAGTATCAAACATATTATTTTATTGCCACTGCTGTATACGACAGCACAAGCATGGTGAACACGAATGCCTGCACTGTTCCGATAAACAAACCAAAAAATAAATTTAGACCAACGGGTATAAGGATAAAACGTGTCAGATTTGATACAACAAGAATGATGATCGCTCCACCAAGAATATTTCCGAAAAGACGGAAGGAGAGCGAGATGCCCTTGGCAACCTCTCCGACAATATTGATGGGCAGCATAAAAGAAATCGGTTCTGCATATTCTTTCAGGTAGAGTTTCATGCCTTTTTCTTTTATCGCAGTATAATGAACAATAACAAGCGCCATAAGACCGAGCCCGAGTGGGACATTCAAATTTCTTGTAGGCTCAAGATTTCCCGGAATTGGGATCATTCCGATTATGTTACATATCCAGATAAATACAAAAATCGTAAAAATATATGGTGTGAAATATTTCTTCTTCTCACCGACTGTTTCAATCACAAGATTCGAGAAAAATGTGTAAATCAATTCTGCAATAATTTGTAATTTCCCTGGAATGAGATGCATTTTCCATCTGACAAGCGCAGCAAACAATATCAAGAAAAGATCAACAAAAAGAATAACGCGCAGAACGCTCCAATTGATTGTAAACTTACCGAATAGTTTAACTATTTTATAGTTCTGGAACTCATGAGTAATCTGGTCCTGGATGGATTTTTCACTCTCAACATTTCTGATAACGAATTTGCCTTCGTCAAATCCAATCTGCAGTTCATGATTAAGTCCGACAGAAAGAATCCCCTCAATAATGATTATTATGAGTACAATTATCAGCGCTTTCTTAGACTTTTTTTTCATATAAACTTATAACTTATTCGGATTCCTGAGTATTTTTTCCGGCAAGAATGCCATCGATGAGAACGATGACGGGAGCAATGAGCAAGCCAGCAAGAAGTGAAAAAATATTCACTTCTAAAAACTTCACACACACAATGACAAATACGACTAAGATCAAATAGCGTATATAGAAATTCTTGAAAACGCTTAATTTTGCGCTTGTGGGGCTTAGTCCCACTCTGCTCTCTGCACCTTTTGCCTGAAAATAAAAATTCAAACTTGAAAGAATTGATCCCAGAAAATAACCCAGCCACAGCTTCAAGTTTTGCGTGATAAGCAAGAGTGCTGGAATCTCTGTCAAGAAAATTATCCCGAGAATATGATAGACGTACTTGCGAAAACTATTTGTCAGAATTTTCATTCTTTTTGATGAGTTGATAACAGGACATCGCACCGGTGACGACACCGCAAAAGACACCTATTATTATCGGAATCCCCCTCAAATGCCACTTTTTATCAATAAATAATCCAATAAAAAAGAAGATCAGGATATTAATGACCATGACAAGACCAAGTTGTGCCACGAGTCCAAGTCCTTCAAAAATCTCTTTATAATACTCCTTGTTTTTCAAAGGCATAGTGATTATTTTTCTTTGCTCTTTTTTGTGCTCTTGGGGGTATCAACCTGCTTTATACTGCAATTCCCACATATCTGAGTTCCGGATTCCATAGAAAGGACCTTTGCAATTATATCCCCATTGATAATTGCAGAACTTTTAAGTTCTAATTTTTTTTCAATTGTGATATTCCCTTCAACCTTACCCGAAATGATCGCCTCATCGGATTGAATATCGGCTTTTATATTTGCTTTCTCTCCGACCAGTAAAAATCCGTCACATATAATTTTTCCCTCAACTTCGCCATCGATTCGAACGCCACCTTCAGAATGAATTTCACCATTAAATTTCGTATGTTCTCCAATAATTGTATCAAGGTTATTTTCACCGTTTTTCATTTAAAAAACCTCCATCTCATTTTATTTTTGTTTCGGGATCGATATTTTTGCCGCGATATAAAATTTCAAAGTGAAGGTGGGGCGCAGAGCTGATCCCTGTGCTGCCGACTTCCGCTATCTGCTCTCCCTTGCGCACAAAGGTGCCAACTTCAACATTTATGCGGGAGTTATGACCATATCTTGTTTTATATCCGTTCAGGTGATCAAGCACTAATATTTTTCCATAGATCTCGTCATCGAGATTTATTGATTCGACCACTCCTGATGCTGCGGCATAGACCGGGTCGCCAATTTTGCCTGCAAGATCAATGCCATAGTGGCTTCTCTTAGGTAAATAAGGCTTTGTAAGTATTAACTCTGCAAGAGGGCAAAAGTTTGGTATATACTGTTGATAGTTGATAAAATCATCAGTCGCGGCTTCGAGTTCTTTCTCGTGCACCTGAATACTTTTTACGGTTTTTGCAGGAATTATCGGGCTTTGCGTATCTGTTGGTTGGGAGGCAATAACATCTTCGAGTTGTTTTACTTTGAGGTTCAATCCCTGCTTCTCCTGTTTTAAGACCTCATTTTTTGAAGAGAGGTCATTGATAAGATAAAGCGACACAACAATATATGATGCTGCGACAATAATAATGACTATCGAAAGGACTGCAACGACTCTTTTATGTCTCATTTTTATCAAGTATCATATTGAGGATCTTCTCAAACTCATCCTCTGAGTGGTAATATATCTCGAACTTGCCTTTTTTATAACCTTTGATTTTCACCCTTGTGCCAAATCTCTTTTCGAGGTCCTGTTCAAGTGCGACCAAATGGATATCCCTCTTTGCGGGTTTTTTTTCTTTTCTAAGATTCTCAAACTTTTTCGAAATCTCTTCTGCAGCATGCACAGATATCTCATTTTTCACAATATAGTTGGCAAAATCTATTTGCAAAGAAGGTTCAACCTGGAGAATTGCTCGTGCATGACCAGCTGTAAGAACATCATTTTTAATCATTTCAATAACAGGTTTGGGCAATTTCAAAATTCTTAGCGCATTTGTGATCGCAACCCGGCTTTTACCAACAATATCGGCAATCTTTTCGTGCGTGTATTTGAACTCATCCACAAACATTTGGTATGCCATTGCTTCATCAACAGCATTCAGGTTTTCTCTTTGAATGTTTTCCACAAGTGCAAGTGCCAGCATCTCCTGATTTTTTGCTGTGCGCACTATTACGGGCACTTTTGTGAATCCTGCGATCTGGGCAGCAGTTAATCTTCTTTGACCTGCAATGAGCTCATATGAATTTTCTCCAGCTTTTCGCACAATAATGGGTTGAATTATACCATTTTCTGATATTGAGTCCGCCAGTTCCTGCAGTTGATTTTTATTGATGGATTTTCTCGGTTGATAGGGATTGAAAGATATATCTTTAATAGCGATCAGCTTTACACCAGTCCTATCATCTTCATCAATTTGAACAAGCGCTTCCAAACCTCTTCCAAGTTTGTTCATGCGTTTTCCTTTCCATCTTTTTTTAATACTTCCTGTGCAAGATGCAGATAATTTTGTGCTCCTCGAGAACTAATATCATACGTTAAGATCGGCTTACCATAACTCGGCGCTTCACCTAATTTTACATTTCGGTCAATTATTGTATTGAAAACAATGTCTTTAAAATATCTTCGAACTTCTTTTGCAACCTGTTCCGATAAAATTGTTCTTCGGTCATACATTGTGAGAACAATCCCAAAAATGGTTAAATCAGGATTAAGCTTTCTCTTAATTAGCCGAATTGTTTTGAGCAGTTGAGCAATACCCTCAAGTGCATAATATTCTGACTGTATAGGAATAAGCAGATCGTTGCTGGCTACCATGGCATTTATAGTGAGAATATTAAGGGAAGGCGGGCAATCTATAATAATATAATCAAATTTACCGTCTATAGCTGAAAGCACATTTTTCAGACGCTGTTCTTTGTCATCAACTGCAAGAAGTTCCACCTCGCACCCAATAAGATCTATTGAAGATGGAATTATACGAAGGTTCGCAATGCTTGTTTCAAGAATTGAATCATAAATATTCAAATCTCCAAGCAGCAGATCGTATATCTGACCATCAACAGCATTTTTATCTATTCCTATTCCACTGGTACAGTTCGCTTGAGGATCGAGGTCAATAAGCAGTACTTTCTGCCCATATGATGCGAGTGACGCAGCCAAATTAATGGCTGTTGTGGTCTTGCCGACCCCGCCTTTCTGGTTAGTGATCGCGAGTGCTTTAGCCATGCTTTTTTACTATAATAAAGGCTCTTTTGCCGAGCCCGGAGTACTCTTTTCGTATTATTTCTGTTGTCTCATAATCCTCATATTGCTTAATCTTGTCAACTTCATCATTATTAACTTTTGATTTGTACAATATGATCTTCCCCGAAGGTTTCAGAAGCTCAAATGCCTTCATAAAATATTCATCATTCATTTTTACTGCTCGTACTGTGACGTAATCAAAACTACTTGCCATGTTTTGATCCAGATATTCAAGGCGCGAGTTGATTATTGTGATTTCTGGCAGCTCAAGCTCCTGTTTTAACAATTTGAGAAACAAGGCTTTCTTTCGTTTCGATTCAATACAGTACAGTTCCATTGAAGGAAATATTATTTTGAGAGGTATGCCAGGAAATCCACCTCCGCTTCCAAAATCCAGGATTCGGGAATCGCTTAAGTCAATAATATCTGCAATTAGAATTGAATCTAAAAAATGTGCGAGCCATATTTTCTCAATCGATGAATTTGAAACAAGGTTGAATTTTTTGTTTTTTTCTCTAAGGATCATCTCGTATGTTTCGAACAGCTGGAAAGCGTTCTCGGAAATTCCATGCTGCTCAAGAAAATCTTGAAATTGTAATTTATCGTGCATCAAGAGTTTTTAATTTTACGAGAAGTGCTGAGACATCAGCAAAAGTTACACCAGGTATCCTTGCCGCTTGCCCGACCGAGAGCGGTTTTACTTTGGTGAGTTTTTCCCGTGCTTCGTAAGAAATGGTCTCGAATTCCATATAATTGAAATCTGCCGGAATCGACTTACTCTCAAGATAATTAAATCGTTCAATTTCTTGCGCCTGGCGTTTTATATATCCCTCATATTTTACTTCAAGAGAAATTTTTTCTTTTACTGCATCTGTCACATCACTCTCAATTTTATATCCGAATTTCGCAAGGTCATCATAGGCAATTTCCGGTCTTCGGAGGATATCTATCACTTTGTATGATTTTTCGGAATCAGATATTGCGTTAGCCTGCTTTAACTTTTTTAACTCTCTGTTTTTAATTTTCAGCGCTCCGGTAAATTTCTTGTATCTTTCTTTATCGATCAGACCCAGCTCATATCCCAATGGCATAAGTCGTTCGTCAGCATTATCCTGCCGAAGATGAAGTCTGTATTCTGCCCGTGCAGTGAACATTCGATAGGGCTCATCAACTCCTTTTGTAACAAGGTCATCTATAAGAACTCCAATATAGGAATTATCCCGACGCATAATTACTGGATCTTTTCCCAACACATAATTCACAGCATTGATGCCTGCGATTATACCCTGCGCAGCAGCTTCTTCGTAGCCGGAAGTTCCGTTTATCTGACCTGCAAAAAAAAGTCCCTTTATCAATTTTGTTTCCAGATTATATTGAATATATTCAGAGGGAATGCAGTCATACTCGATTGCATATCCGTAGCGCATTAATTTAGCATTCTCAAGCCCTTCGACAGAATGGATCATATCCAGCTGTACCTGCGGAGGAAAGCTTGTTGGCAGGCCATTTGCATACATTTCAAAGGTGTTGATACCTTCGGGTTCTATAAAAACCTGATGCCTGTCTTTATCGGGGAATTTCTTTATTTTATCTTCAATTGAAGGGCAATACCGCGCACCAATTCCGGTAATATTTCCGCTGAATAATGATGATTCGGTGATATGATCTGCAATTATCTTGTGCGTTTTTGTGTTTGTGTATGTGAGGAAACAGCCTACATAATTTTTAGGCTGAATATCTGTATAATATGAAAATTTTGGCGGCGGCTCATCCGGTTTTTGTTCTTCCAGTTTTGAGTAATCAAGCGTACGGGAATCAAGACGTGCGGGAGTTCCTGTTTTGAATCTTACCAATGGGAACCCGTGCTCTTTCAAAGAATCTGAAAGTTTTATCGAAGCAAATTCACCTGCCCTTCCGGCAGAAAACTTATTCCTGCCGATATGGATCGTGCCATTGAGAAAAGTACCTGCTGCAATGATCACTGTTTTAGCATAATATGTCTGCCCATACTGTGTTTTAACTCCTTTGATCTGTCCTTTGTCAACAATAAGTTCTTCTACAAGTGCTTCTTTTATTTCAAGATTTTCCTGATGCTCCACGACAGATCGCATTTCTATCTGATATTTCATTCTATCCGCTTGTGCACGGGGTGCCCATACTGCCGGACCTTTACTCTTATTAAGCATTCGAAAATGTATCCCGGTTCTATCTATGACCTGCCCAATTGCACCTCCAAGTGCATCCACTTCACGTGTAAGATGTCCCTTTGCCAGACCTCCCACTGCTGGATTGCATGACATGCGCCCGATCGTTTCAAGTTTTATAACGAACATGAGCGTATCTGCGCCCATTTTTGCTGCAGCAAGTGCGGCTTCACATCCTGCATGACCAGCGCCAACAACGATAACATCATAGATTTGGGAATGCATTGCTTTTTTTACTTCCTGTTTTTCTGTGTAACGGAGTTTTTATGCTTGGGTTTTTTCGTCAAATTAATATTTGTTTGAAAACTTATACTTCAATCTTTTTCTAAATCATTGAATTGAAATCGTTAAAAAACTCCATGGATATTTGAGACTAAGTATCTCTGTAGAAATGTTTAAGTACGTAGTGTGAAACACCTTGAATCTTAGACCGAACTTCAGTCCAATAAATGGCATCCATGACTCTAATTTTTCATTTTCACCCTTACTGGTGAAAGAAAATGTTCGATATTCCCACTTCACATATCCACCGCCAAAGTAATATCCCCAAAAGAAAAGACCTCGCTCTTTATGAAAGATTTTTTCAAAAACGAGATATCCGATCTTTATATTCTCGGTGTAAGTGCCTTTAAGATATATACTCGTATTCTTGCTCACCTGCTTTTTTACATACCCAAGGGAGTAGGTTATTGTTCTTGTAAGTCCGAGTCCTAAATCTAAAGATGTTCCAGCATACATTCCATGATGTATTATTTCAGCATCTTGGCTTTTTATCGTTGCATTTTCAGAATAATTATCTGCAATAACCCATGAGTGAATTATGAGGAAAATCGTTAAAAGAATAGAAAACCTAAATGCCTTCATTATTGTATCTCCTTGGGGGTGTAAAAATGTTCGCATAAATCTATATGATAAAAAAACACCAACATTCTGACCATTCGCTCCATCTATGATTAACAAAAGATGGATTTAAGTAACCAGAGTCGGAATTTTTACCTCTTATTCGCCAAAAATATTTTGTATTTTCTCTAAAAAAACTAGCTGGAAGATAATGATAATTTTGATTCTGGAAAACATTGTCATATATGATTGCCATAAATAATGAATCATCTGAGATTTGAAACTGTATTTCTTGATCGAAGTCAGGTAAATAAAAATCGACAACCGTTAAGGTATCAAGATCAAATATACTACTATCTGAAGGGCTAACTGCATATATTGAGGGCGTGGGAGAATTTACCATACAAGCTGTAATAAAAAGTATCACAACAAATACCAAGAGTCTTAAGATATATTTCATGATTATCCTTATTTAGTTAAAAGGTAAACTAAACGTCACCGAAATAAAATGATTTCTAATCTGATTACTCCCTATTTGGTTTATTGGTAATATGCTGACAGAATATCTTAAATCGGAACTAAATGAATTTCCAAATAGATTAAATGGGATAGTAATTCCTGCTAAAAGTTCTATGTCCATTGGTTTTATCGTATGATAAATATCATATCTTATATTATGTTCTGA
>JAGHCS010000063.1 GCA_021160355.1 Candidatus Cloacimonadota bacterium | reverse complement strand
ATGAAGACTACATTGGTGATCCTTATTATATCGGCTATATCACAAACATCGGAGCGAATAAATACCTCTATGCCCGACCTCTCGGGTCCAGCGGTGATGAAGTTAATTATTATTGTTTCAATATTAGTCTGACGAAAAATACTTTAACCACTTGCGAGATAAACATAGCTGATACGACAATTTCATCTACTGAGGATCTAAGAGAATATTTCTCTGTTCACTATTACACAGATGAATATTTCCTTTCTCCTATCACACTCTGGATAAAGGATGCAAAAATATTCTTTGTAAACCTGCATGACGAACCATTTGATGTGCGCCTTGGTGAGTCTTCAAGGCCGGCTTTTACCATGACCAATCTACCACCTCATGAAGCCTCTCAACTGCTTAATACAACTGATCTTGAAGAATATTTTCTCTATTTTAAACCATCCCCTGAAAGCGAGTGGAAACAATGGAAAAATGAAGAGAACATACCATATTTCTGTACGGTTGAGGGCGGAAAAATCCATGCGATACTTGCCCAAAGGAATAATATGATGAGTTATTATATTCTCGATGATGATGGCGGTTTCAATCCCAAGATATCCATGCTGAATGGCACTGGGAAGAATCTCGAAATCATGAAGATCGGAGAGACCTGGGAGTTTAATTCTGTCGCACTTGTTGAAGATTTAGGCCCCTATGAAATGACAAATTTCAAAGCAATTCCAACAGGTAATTATGGACTTTTCTGGCTGCCACAGGGAAGTCGTAAATCCGGATATTATTTTCTTCCTCAAGAAGGAACCGGCAAAGTCAGGCAGGTTCCTTTTGAGGCAGGCAAATATTACATATATTTCGTGTTTTCAGAAAACAATATTCTACATGCAGCTCTATATGACATTACAAGTCCATGGTAAATTATGTTTACGCACAGTCTTTTTCACGTAAATTATTATTATATCTTATATAAACTTGACATAGTTTTGTGTAATTAGTTTTTTAATCAAAAATTTTTGAATAAAAAAATAAAAATGAAAAATCTAATCAAAATCAATGGAGGATATTGATGAAAAAGATTGCTTTTTTAATGGCTTTTTGCCTTATTCTCTTCTCCTCAGTTGTATATGCAAAGCAATATAACGATAGTTGGGGAGATCATGGATTTAGCATACTGCGGCAAAATTCCTCTGACATTTCTCTCAACTTCTCTGTTCAAGAGTATTTTACCACTGATGCAGAGGTCGATGGTGAAACTCTTCAAAGTATTCACATTCCCGGAGTTTTCCTTCCTAATAATGAAGGTGCACCAGACTTACCTGGTATGAGTAGATACATCGCAATTCCAGAAGGTGCTTCAGTCTCCTTTAATATTGTGGATTATCGTACCGAGATCGTTCCTAATATGAATATCGCACCTGCGTTCCGCATTCCACTTGATACTGAAGACGGACCTCTTGATTATCATAAGGATATGCAGATTTTCTCTAAAAATGAATTCTATCCTGCAGAGCCGGTTGTTATTTCGGACGTCATGCAAATTCGTGGAGTCGATGTAGTAATCATTAGCATTACCCCATTCCAATACAATCCTGTTACAAAAGAGATGATTGTATACCGCGACATGCAAATTGACTTGAACTTTTTTGGCGGCAATGGGCAATATGGTGAAGACAGATTACGCAGTAAATGGTGGGATCCAATCTACGCACAAACAATACTAAACTATGAATCAATTCCAGAAAAAGATTATTCCAACACCTCCACAAAAGATGATGGCTGCGAATACCTCATTGTTGTTCCTGACAATCCCGACTTCATCACATGGGCGGACTCAATTAAGAATTTCCGTCAAAAACAAGGTATTGTGACACAGGTTGTAACTCTCACTCAGATCGGCGGCAACACAACTTCTGCTTTAGAGAATTATTTCAACACAGCTTATAATACATGGACACCAGCCCCTTCAGCAGTATTGTTACTTGCTGATTACGGTACAGGTGGCGCAACAGGAACTGGTATTATCTCACCTTCTTACGGCAGTTGTGTTTCTGACAATGTCTATGCCGATGTTGATGGCGATGATCTTCCTGACATTCACTTTGCCCGTATTACAGCCAGAAATTATAGTGAGTTAGAAATCACAATCTCAAAATTCCTTGATTATGAAACAGATCCTCCTACAAATCCCGGTTTTTATGATCATCCTGTAACAGCTCTTGGGTGGCAGACTGAACGTTGGTTCCAAATTTGTTCAGAAACTATTGGAGGTTTTTGGTCAAATGTACTTGGAAAAAACCAAGTCAGAATAAATGCTATTTATAGCGGCAATCCTAACAATGGAGTTTGGTCGACAGCAACGAACACTGCTACTGTTCTAGCGTACTTCGGACCTGCCGGATTAGGTTATATACCTTCAGATCCTTCTACTATGGGCGGCTGGACCGGCGGAAATGCCACACAGGTCAACAATGCTATAAACAGTGGAGCATTCATGCTTCAACATCGTGACCATGGAGGTACATCCGGCTGGGGTGAACCGGATTATGATATTGGAGATTTAGGTGGCTTATATAATGATGATCTTGTGTATGTTTTTTCTATCAACTGTTTAACAGGAAAGTATAATAATTCATCAGAGTGTTTTGCAGAAGCAATGCATCGTCATGAACATCGCGCACTTGGTATTATCGCTGCTTCAGAGACCTCATACTCATTCGTGAACGATACTTATGTATGGGGCATGTATGATCTGATGTGGCCTCAGTTTATGCCAGACTACGGTGCAGGTCCATCCAATTCAGACTGGATATACCCCTGCTTCGGTAACTCAGCTGGCAAAATCTTCCTTCAGGGCTCAAGCTGGCCTTATAACACAAGCAATAAAGCAATTACTTATTACCTCTTCCATCATCATGGTGATGCATTCATGACAGTCTATTCCGAAGTACCACAAAACCTTCAGGTTGGTCATGATGCTGCGATCTTGAGCGGTGTTACAACCTTTAATATAACAGCTAATGCTGGAGCTGAAATCTGCTTGTCAGTTGATGGTGAAATTATTGGTACTGGGGTGGGTAATGGTTTAGTTCCCACTCCTGTGTCTTTCGAATCGCAACTTCCTGGAGTAGATGTTCTTGTCACTGTTGTAAAGCAAAATTACTATCGTTATGAAAGTCTTGTAAATGTTATTCCTCCCTCAGGACCATATATAATATATGAAGATCATTCAATCAATGATACAGCGGCAAATAACAATGGAGTTATTGACTACGGTGAAAACATTCTGCTTGGATTAACATTGAAAAATGTTGGCGTCCAGGCTGCCGACAACGTCATTGCAACACTTTCAACCACAGATAGTAATATCAATTTCTCAGATTTTACAGAAAACTTCGGTACGATAGGAGCTGATCAATCCTCTACGATGGTTGACGCATACGAATTCAGCGTTTCCGATAATGTTGAGGATCAGCATTACGTTGTTATTGATGTCAATGTGGAAGGTGATCCCGGAACAAAAGAGACATGGGATACTGCCTTTGGTGTCGTTGTAAATGCTCCCCATTTCACAGTAGGAAATCTCACGATCAACGATTCAGGCGGCAATAATAATGGTCGTCTTGACGCTGGAGAGACAGTAAACATTACGATAGAAACAATCAATGATGGGCACGCAACTTCTCCCGATGCAACAGGAACTCTCGTAAGCAATAGCTACGTCACTATAAATATAGGCACCTATGATTTCGGTAGCTTTGAGACGAATCAGTCTAAATTTGCTGTTTTCAATATTACAGTTTCAAGTAGCGCACCAAACGGCGTAAGCATACCTCTCGAATTCAATGTTACCGGTGGTAACTACAGTGCAACTGAAATGTTCTATGAATATGTTGGACTATCAATTGAAGATTTCGAAACAGGTAATTTCGATGCATATAACTGGGTTATGGGAGGAAGTGCAGATTGGACTATCGATGAGATAAATGCCTATGAACGCAACTTCTGTGCAAAATCCGGAGCTATTGGAAACAATTCAACTACAGAACTTTCTCTTACGATTGATACAAATGCCGGTGATATTTCATTCTTCAGAAAAGTATCCTCGGAAAATAACTATGACTACCTGCAATTCTATGTTGACGGTGCTCAACAAGGTGAATGGGCTGGTGAAGTTGGCTGGAGTGAAGTATCGTTCACAGTCACAGCCGGAACCCATACATTTAAATGGGTGTATGATAAAGACTATACGCAGGTTGGCGGACAGGATTGTGCATGGATAGATTATATTACCTTGCCGCCTGTTCTTTCACCATTCCCGGTGTTTTACCTATCACCCGGCTCTCTTGATTTTGGTCAAGTCCAGGTAGGACATGATTCCACTATGCAATTTTCTATCTATAATCTTGGTAGTGGAACACTCTCCGGACAAATAACCACACCTACTTGTTACTCTGTTGCAGAAGCCGGTACGACTCCTCGCAGAAATGTTCTTTCATACTCGATCTATATGGGTGAAAGCATGACCTACGATCTTACGTTTGCTCCTCAAAATGCACAGAATTACGATGGTAACGTGATCATCCAAATCAATCCATTTTCTTTTGACTATTTAGAAGTATTTGGTACAGGTGTTCCCGAAATCAGCGTTGACGACAACACATATTATGAGAATACTACCTTACTCGGCAACTTCCCGAATCCTGCCAAAGGTTCTACTGTCATCAAATATCATCTTAAGGGTAGTGCATTGAATCAAAATGCTACTATTAAGATATACAACATTCATGGTGAATTTGTCAAAACTGTGGAAGGTGTCGGTGGTACTGCTCAAATCGATATTTCAGATATGGCAACAGGCATTTATTTCTACAAGCTGGAAAATCAAAACTTCGATGAAGTAAAGAAAATGATACTCGTGAAATAACCCCACATATAAAAAAGAGAACCTCGGATCTTTGGGTCCGAGGTTTTTTTATTATTCGTAGAAAATACTACAATTTCTTTGCGATGATCTTCATTTCTTTTGAGTCTTTTGTGAACGGTGATTTATCCCAGTCGCCATAAATTTTAACTATTTTCATTCCACCCAACCTGATTATTCTATCAATTTCATTATAATCATACAAACGGATTGAGAACGGAACATTTTTCCTTTTACCATCGCGAATAATGATGCGTTTATCAATAAGTCTTCCAGTTTTAGGATCAAAGGTATTTCGATCTATCATAAGATCCTGCCTTATCTCCTGCACGTTGTAAGGTAGAAAATCTTTAAGAAAAGCATCTCTATTGAAAGTATCAAAACAGAACAATCCACCCGGCACCAATGATTTTGATATATTCTTCAAAACTTCCAGATTTTGATCATCAGAGAAATAGCCAAATCCTGTAAAAAGAAGAATTGCTCTATCAAATTCTTCATTGAACTCCACCTCACGCATATCCTTTTGTATGAAATTTATTTTCAAGCCCTGATATTCAGCTCGTTTTCGCGCAGCGCACAGAAAACCATCCATACAGTCGATACCTGTAACATAATGACCTTTTTCGGCTAATTTTATTGAATGTCTCCCAAATCCACAACCAACATCTAATATGGACATAGGTTTTTCCAGTCCAAGTTCCTCAATGAGAAACAGAATCTCTTTTTTTGTCCTTTCTTCTGTAAGAACTTTCCCATAGAAATACATGTAATCTTCCGGATTGAAGACTCCATCAACATCAAATTCGAATTCTTTCTCTTCTGCCATATGTACCTCCAAATTGTTATTTGTTCATTTGGATATCAGATTCAGAGTGTCAATTTTTATCTGGAAATTTTGCTTCTCAACCAATGTAAATTTTTCTTGTTGTCAGCTGTTCGCAAGGTTTTTGTATCTCAGAAACACACCTCCCTCCACTATAGAGCTTTTATTCTTATTCTTTTTCTCGTATTATCACTTTACCCCTTATATTTTCCATTTTAAATTTTACATTTTTCATTCTGCGCTTTAGCGCAGCTTCACCATCTTCCTCACAACCGCTGTATTCTCATATTCAATTGCATAAAAGTATACCCCAGGTGCTGTATCATTACCATCCATATCCTTCCCGTTCCAGACGATTTCATTTATTGCCCAGAAATGCTCTTCAGGTCCGTGAAATCTACGTACTAACTGCCCACGTGAATTATAGATCGATAAAGTATAATCCCTGACTCTGTCGTAATCCAGAGAAGTAAATGATATCATAGTTTCGTTCTTGAATGGATTTGGCGAATTCTTGAAATAATACAAATTATTCACAACATTCGTATCCGGATCGACACTGTATCCCTGCCACTCCAATCCGCCCATATCTATTCTACCTCCATATACTCGTGGATTCCCAGCAACATCCAGCCATGGAAGATGCAATCCTGTTGTGTCCGGTGTACCTGCATCTATACAAGGAGAGGTGCTCGACAAATAATAAGGAAAATCACCTGTGCCTGTAAACTCAGGATCAGCATTGATATTGCCTTCCAGCCAGTTTACGATATTTGCATTGTGCTCATTCCAAACGCCATTTATACCATTTTTAATATCATTGTATTGTAAATTTAACGTCGAGATTATTCCATATTCTGATACATCCCATAAAAATATTTCGTATGGTGAATTGTCCCACATTATGTTATTATAAAAATCTATGTTACCAACCATAACTAAAGTAGCTACTGCCGCACTATTGTTT
>JAGHCS010000130.1 GCA_021160355.1 Candidatus Cloacimonadota bacterium | reverse complement strand
TTTCATGACTGGAATTTATATTATTAAAATATATAATTTTGAAACAATTTAAGAAAAACTTGACACATCCTTACCTTAAAAATAAGAAACATCTAAACATACTCTGAAAGGAGATCGTATGGGAAAGAATCTAATTAAGATCATAACTTTTTTATTGATCGCATTCTTTGTGCTTTCAGCTTGTTGTCATAAGCCACCTCCGCCTATTTCCCAGACTGAGCTGGATGACCTTCGCGCAAAAGTCGAGCAATACGAAGCACAAGTCGGCACACAAAATGCAGAAATTGAAGCACTCCAAATGGAATTGCAACAGAAAAAAGTTGAACTTCAAAATCTACAAGATTACGAACAACAGCTAAAAGACGACGGTTTTTTAGGGGAGGAGTAACATGAAAAAGTATATCGTACTATTCGTTTTATTAATGATACTATCTTCTTTTCTGCAGGCAGAAGTCCGCTATCTGACAGAAGAGGAATACAAGGACCTCTCCAAAGAAGAAACCCTTAAATACTGGGAAGCTTTGGAAAATGAGCTGATGATGCTCCAGGTTCGTCAAGCAAATACTTTTTCCCGAATTGAAGAAAACGAGTTAAAAATTGCAACCCTCAAAGACGAAATAGCTCTTCTCGATCAGAAATATAATGTTATTTATACTCGCATAATGAATTCTATTGGCACAGTATCTCATAGTGAATTGGTCGATTTCGAACAAAAACTCAATGATATCAAAAACAAACTTGATTACTATGATCAACTCCCTAATTCCGAGCTGTATAAAAGCAATCAGGAAATAAAAAATTTCATTGCTCAATATGAAGGCCTAAAGGGTGAGGATCTTGCAAAAGTTCCACAGTTCCAGCAGGTTTTTGCAGAAATTGATAGTAGAATTGAGATGCTTCAGGAAAATATGGCTCCTTATGGTAAATACTATGAGGATGAATATAGTGTCGTAAAAGGTGATTATTTAGTAAAGATCGCCGGATATGATCATATTTATAATGATCCTCAAAAATGGGGAATCATATACAGAGCAAACAGAGATCAGATCAAGGATCCCGATTTGATTTATCCAAACCAGGTTTTCAAAATACCTCGCGGACTTCCATCAAGCTGGAAAGTGTATAAAGGTGAATGCCTTTGGACTATTTCAAGTTATCCCGAGATATACAATGATCCGTTCCAATGGCCCAAAATTTATCGGGCAAATACAGATCAGATCAAAGACCCTGATTTGATTTATCCAAACCAGATTCTTAGAATACCCCGAGACTGATATATATTCTTATAAGCCCCTTATCTCTTCATTCGGAATAAGGGGCTTTTGTTGTTTTAAAACAAGATCATGAAGACATATATTCCCCTAAAAAAAATTTCACAAGCATTTATTGCAGTCGGCATCACCACAATAATTATATTTCTCGTTAATTTCTTCTTTACTAGAGAAAAGATTATTGTGAGAGAATCTACTTTCAATGTAGGGCAGATCTCAAATCAAACTATCGTAGCTCCATTTAATTTCTATATTTATGAGGATCCAGAAGTCCTTAAAAATAAGCAGGCAAAAGCTGAAGAGCGGGTATTACCCAAATATCAACTATCTGATGACGTCACTTTTGATGCTCAGTCTCATATTAACGAATTCTACAGTTTGTTGGATAGAACCTTTGTACGTGATTCTTTGATTACAGATGGGATGCTAAATATTAATGAAAACGGGTACGGTTTTACGGAAAAGGAGTTGAAATATCTCCAGAACAAAGATGCACGTGAAAAACTTTTTGAATTTCTCCTTGTTCAGGTAAAGAGTGTTCTTAGTGTAGGAATTCTAAAAAGTGAGTCTAATAATGAGGAAATTACTCTCATCGAGGGTAACACTGAAAAAAATGTTTCTATAAAAGAACTCTTTACAATAATGACAGCGATAAACTATATTCTCAATCAACGTCCCCCCATGTTTAGTTCTGACGACTGGAAAAGCATTATTGATAAGACGTTGAATAATATCTTACAGCCCAATATAATCTTTGATAAAGACGCTACTGATATTGCGAAGAAAAGAGCTCGCGAAAGTGTTCCACAAGTACTCGGAGAAGTTCTCAAGAATGAACTGATCGTTCAGGAACATCAGAAAATAACAGGGGACATGCTGCGAAAACTGAACGCTCTTGAACAGGCTGAACAAAAGATGACTGTTTTAGAGCACCCGGGGAGACAAATCCTTTCTCATATTGCAGAATTTATCTATATTTTCCTGATACTTTCTCTTTTTATTATTTTGTCATATTTTATGTATCCGGAACTGCTGAACACATTTTCTTTCTTCCGAACCTTTCTTATTTTCACTGCATGCATTGCAGTTCTACTCATCATCATAACCAATCTCACAACTTGGTCTGCCTATATTCTCCCTTTTGGTTTGCCGATCATTCTTCTCGCATTCCTCATTAACGTTCCAGCTGCAATTATCTTTGGTTTTGTAAACTATTTTCTCGTAGCGGGTTTATTGGACTGGAAGATAATCCCTGCAATGATCATTTGCCTGTCCGGCATGAGTGCTGTCCTCCCTCTTGAGAATCCTAGAAGTCGAAGAGATTTTTATAATGCTGCATTCTATATGCTTATATTTTTCGTTGGACTTGTATTTATTTTTGGGGCAATACAACATACAAAAATACTCGAAATTTTGAGCGACATCAAGTGGGGAGTCTTGGGAGCATTAATTTCTCTCGTCGGCAGCATGACACTTTTAGCCCCGATCGAACAGCGCTTACCTGTCATTACAAACATACATTTGCTTGAGCTGGGGGATTTCAGTAATCCGTTGTTAAAATCGCTTACTGAGGTAGCTTCAGGAACTTATCACCATTGTATTATAGTAGGAAATCTTGCTGAAGCTGCTGCCAAGGCAATAGGGGCAAACCCGATTCTGTCCCGAGTGGGAAGTTATTATCACGATATTGGAAAAACTAAGAATCCCGAGTACTTTATCGAGAATACCACCGAAGAAGATAATATGCATAACCAACTTACTCCAAGTCAAAGTGCGCAGATCGTAAAAAAACATGTTGAGGACGGTGTTAAGTTCACGCGCGAGCATCATATTCCCAAGGCAATTGTTGATATTATACAACAGCACCACGGCACTTCTCAGATCAGCTTTTTTCTGAATGAAGCTCTTGAAAAAGAAGGAAGGGTAGATGAAACGGATTTTCATTACAATGGCCCAAAACCTCAAAGCAAAGAAGCTGCTATCGTAATGATTGCTGATATTGTAGAGTCGACAACCAAATCCCTGGACGAGCCGACGGTTGAAGAAATTGAGAATACTGTGAAGAAAAGCATCAAGCGCCTGATCGATACTGATCAACTTTCAGAGAGTGGAATTTCTCTTAAGGAATTAAAAACTTTACAGCAAAGTATGATACCCATCTTACTTGGCATCTATCAAAAACGTATTGTATATCCGGAATAAATGGAAGAAAGTAATCAACAGATAATTAATGAAACAGACGCCGAAATCTACCAACGGCGACTACAAAAACTCATTGCGCATATTTTAGAGAGTGAAGGATTAACACCAGATACAATTCTCAATATAGTCTTTACCGACAACGCAACAATTCACGAATTGAATAAACGGTTCCTCGATCGTGACCGCCCAACAGATGTTCTATCATTTAATGTACATACAGAATATTTGCCCAACGAATTGCAAATTCTTGGTGATATCTACGTCTCGGTTGAAAAAGCCAATGAGCAGGCAGAGAATTTTCATGTACAACTTCAGGATGAGCTTGAACGGCTTGTGACACATGGCATACTTCATCTTATTGGATACGAACATGATGATCCGGGACAGCAAGAGGAAATGGAAGCTCTTACCGAGAAGTATCTTGCATTCTCAGAAGAGGATAAGTAGAAATGGCTTCTAAGATAATTTTAATGGTTGTATTTCTTGCGCTCTCAGGATTTTTCTCATCCTCAGAAACAGCACTTTTCTCGTTATCAAGGATGTATCTGAAAAAGTTGGAGAATTCAAAAAAATGGTCGAGTAGATATATTCCCCAACTTCTTAAACATCCACAGCAGCTCTTGATCACAATACTTCTCGGCAACACGATCGTAAATGTCACGTTTGCTTCTGTCGCCGCGATGATTGCGCTTGAAATAACTCATTCAATTCCGGGCTTTTCTGCCGCTCTTGCCATTATAGTTGAAATTATCCTGGCAACTGTGATTGTCCTCATCTTTGGGGAAGTGGTTCCGAAAGGCTTTGCTATCCAGTACGCTGAGAAATACTCAACCCTCATAGCTCTTCCAGTCGGATTTTTTAAGATTATCTTATTTCCGATCGTAAAAATATTAGAACTTTTTACAAACATTTTCACCAAAGGTACCAGCCACGGTTTGATGGATTCAAATATAAAGATCACTTCTGAAGACATAAAAAGCATTGTGTACGATGAAGCTCCAGATTTGGTTGATATTCATAAAGAAGAACGGGAAATGCTGAATAGCGCTTTCGAGTTTTCGGATACAAAAGTAAAAGAGATACTCACTCCACGGATCGATATTACTGCTGTCGAGATAGAAGATGGTTTTGAAAACCTTATTCGGGTAATTAAAGAGAGTGGTTTTTCTCGTATCCCGATCTATCGCGGCACGATCGACAATATAATAGGCATGGTGTACAGCAAGGATATCATACTTAATCTCGGATCTCAAAAGAGGATAAAAGATCTTATGCGTCCCTGCTACTTCATTCCGGAAAACATGAAATTG
Organism: Candidatus Cloacimonadota bacterium; assembly: GCA_021160355.1. Lineage (GTDB taxonomy): Bacteria > Cloacimonadota > Cloacimonadia > JGIOTU-2 > JGIOTU-2 > Celaenobacter. The sequence goes on along the minus strand of JAGHCS010000130.1, from coordinate 12,435 downwards.
AGCTTCATCTTAAGCTATTTTAGAAAGAATAAGATCCACCTTGCTGTTGTAGTGGATGAGTATGGTGGAACGACCGGCTTGGTTACACTGGAAGATGTATTGGAAGAAATTGTCGGAGAAATTCTCGATGAAACAGATGTGGAAAAGATAGAGATTAAGCCAATTACTCAAGACGAATATATTATTGATTGCTCGACCGATTTTGATGATGTATGTAAGAAATTCGGCTTGGAAGTTGATGATCAATTTGATAGTTTTTCCGGCTTCCTGTACAATCTTTTCGGCAAGATACCCAAGCAAGGCGAATCGATTATTTTCAAGGACAAATACAAGTTTACTGTTGAAAATATCGATGGACAGCGAATTACAAATGTGCGTCTGAATATACTGCAAGCATAAGATGAAGAATAAGTTTTGGCTGGTTGTATTTCTTCTCGTCCTCCCTCTTGTATGCTATGCGGAAGTAACAATTTTTGAGTACAGCATTCATTATGCAGGGCTTCCTGTTGCTCTGGTAAAAATCTCATTGGATACTTCCGATTCTCTTCAAACGATCACATTAAAAAGTACTTCACGAGGTCTCGTCTCAGCACTTTTCTCAATAGAGAATACCTATGTGAGTTCTTGCAACTCTGCTTTTTTGCCTTTTCAATTTTGGAAAACCATATACCAGCAAAATGTTCATGAAAAGAAAATTGTTCTCATCAATCAAAAAGAGGGGAACATAGTTGTGCGTGATCTATTAGCCGGTAAACTTGATACACTTAAATGCGATAGTCCTGTTTATGATATTTTAAGCATGACATTCTCGCTGTTATCTGATCCGCCGGATGAAAAAGAGTATGCTTGTTATGGAAATTATCGTATTTGGCAACTCGAAGCAGTAAGGTCTAAAACGGTATCTCTTCGCTTTCAGAAGGGAAATTATGAATGCTATGAATACAGGATCAATTCTGAACTCCAATATGATTCCATGATTAGTTCAAGAACAGATATTCTCAGTAATAATATTTTTAAAAACAAAGGATCGACATATTATTGGGTCAGCAAGGAAGCGCCGCATTTGCTGATCAAAGCCAAATATAAGCGTTTTCCCTTTAGTATCTTTTTACATCTTACCAATATTTACACGCAGTAGCCTTACTGTGGGCAATTTTTTCCAAAACTTGACATATTAATAATCACTTCTGTTTTATAAAATTATGAAAATGGGATTTAGAATTGCTCTCGTTATTTGGACAATTCTTATGCTGACATTGTCCTCTATGCCGGATTTTAAAGCACCTGAAGGTTTCCCCAAATATTCCGATAAGGTCGTTCATTTTTTCGAATACGGAATATGGGCAACACTCTTTCTCCTCATGTTGAAGCAGGAAGATAGGATCAATAAACTGCTTGGAGCATTTATCGCAGTGCTTGTTTGTGGCAGCGCTTTGGGTGTAATGGATGAGATACATCAAAGCTTTATATCCGGTCGTTCAATGGACAAGTATGATTTTCTCGCCGATGTGATAGGAATGTCATTTGCGATAATTATATTCCTTATCTTTTATAAAAAACCACGCTATTATATTCCTGAAAGAAAATAATAAAATTTTTACAATAGCATTATGAAATACCAGGCACCACGCGGAACCTATGATATTTTGCCAGAAGATATTCGAAAATGGCATTATATCGAAGATATTATACGAAGACTAACCACTTTATATAATTACTCTGAAGTTCGAACTCCTATTTTTGAACAACTCGATCTTTTTCAGCGAAGTGTGGGAGAAGATACAGATATTGTTGAAAAAGAGATGTACACCTTTAAAGATAAGAAAGGGCGCGATCTCGCACTGAGACCAGAAGGAACTGCTTCTATTGCAAGAATGGTTGCAGAACGTAATCTCCAGTCATCCACCAGAGAACCTTTGCGGATCTGGTATGAAGGACAGATGTTCCGGTATTCAAGACCTCAAAAAGGCAGGTATAGACAATTCTATCAATTTGGTGTGGAATGTATAGGTTCACCTAAACCGATCATTGATGCTGAAATTATTGCCATTGGCTGGCAGATACTCCAGGAAGCAAAGGTGCCCGATGTATCTCTCGAGATAAACAGTGTCGGCTGCCCTGAATGCAGGGATAAGTATAACATTTTACTTAAAGAATTTTTATATAAAGATAAAGATAAATATTGTACAGACTGTCAGCGTAGAATGGAGCAAAATCCACTCAGGATCTTTGACTGTAAAAATAAGACATGTCAGCATCTTATCGAGAAAGCTCCTCGAATGCTTGATAATCTTTGCGAGGAGTGTGCACAACATTTCGAAGAAGTAAAGAATAGTCTTGAAATGATGAAGGTGCCCTTTATTGTGAATCCCGAAATAGTAAGAGGTTTGGATTATTATACGAAAACAGCGTTCGAATACAAAATCAATTATCTTGGTGCCCAAGACGCACTCGGTGGCGGCGGCAGGTATGATGGTTTGATCGGATATCTTGGTGGAAGGCAAACTCCTGCAGTAGGACTCTCTATGGGATTAGAAAGAATTATCCTGTCTTTAGAGAAATCCGGCTTCTCTTTTTCTGAAGAAGATAATCTGGAAGTGCTGATCATTCCTATTGGGATCAATCCTATTCAGGCATCCATCGAGATGATGCAGAAGCTGCATGAAGCGGGCATCTCTGCAATTGTGGCAGATGAAGGTTCGTCAGTTGGAAGCAATTTAAAGTATTGTGATAAAAATAATGTGTCTTTCGCTATTCTGATTGGAGATAATGAGCTTAAATCAGGCTTATATGTCGTAAAAAACATAAAGAAGAAATCACAATCAGAAGTTAAAAAAGAAGAAGTCATAGACTTCATAAAAACTCATGAGGTGGTAGTAAAATGATATTGGTAACAGGCGTAGCGGGTTTTATTGGTTCATACCTTGTTGAGCAATTGCTTTGCAAGGGAGAGGTTGTTATCGGGCTGGATAATATCAGTGATTTCTATGATGTTGCGTTAAAGAATTACAATCTCAAACTCATTAATGAAAATTCTCACGCGGAAAAGAATTTTACTTTTATCAGAGGAGATATTACTGAAATATCATTATTGCAGATACTCTTCAACGAGTATGATATTGATAGCGTGATCCATCTTGCCGCAATGGCTGGAGTGCGTCCCTCGATAGAAAACGCACCCTACTATCAGAAAGTTAACATTGAGGGAACTCAGAATCTGCTTGAATGTTGCAAGGAACATGATGTGAAAAAATTTATCTTTGCATCTTCCTCATCAGTTTATGGAAATAACGAAAAAGTGCCCTTCTCTGAAGATGATCCGGTTGATAAACCGATCTCACCATATGCAGCGACAAAAAAAGCAGGAGAACTTCTCTGCCACACGTATCATTATCTCTATGATATGGACATTGCTTGTTTGAGGTTTTTTACTGTATACGGTCCTCGTCAGCGTCCTGATCTTGCGATCCATAAATTCTCTCAGTATATAATAAATAAAAAAGCGATCCCATTTTTCGGCGATGGCACAACATCAAGAGATTACACTTACATTGATGATATCATTGATGGTGTCATGAAGGCATTTGCATGGTTAAAAAAGAATGAAGGTGTATTTGAGATCATAAATTTGGGAAACAACGAACCGGTAACACTCGAAGAGCTGGTAAAAGAAATAGCGGAAAATTTTGAATATGAAATGCTTATTGATAAGCAGCCAATTCCAAAAGGTGATGTGCAGAGAACGTATGCTGATATATCAAAAGCAAAGAAATTATTAAATTATAACCCAAAGACCAATCTGAAAAATGGGCTAAAGAAGTTTTATGAATGGTTCAATTCATATTATAAATTAAATTTGATGGAGTAAGATGTTTGACTTATTAGAAAACTGGAAAAGAACTGATTATGCTGGTGACTTGAACGTTGAATCTGAGGGACGGGATGTTGTGCTCATGGGGTGGGTTCATAATAGACGTGATATGGGCAATCTGATTTTTATTGATGTGAGAGACGTAAAAGGTATTGCACAAGTTGTTTTCAATCCCTTGAACGGCACACAGCTTCTCACAAAAGCGCATAATCTTCGTCTTGAATATGTAGTCGCAGTAAAAGGAACTATTGCTGTACGTCCTGATGAGATGATAAATCCCGATTTGAAAACAGGGCGGATCGAAGTGATCGCCAAGGATCTAAAAATACTTAATTCATCAAAAGAACTGCCCGTTCAAATTAATGAAAAAGTTGTCGCTGATGAGGATTTGCGCCTAAAATATCGTTACCTTGATCTGAGACGACAGGAGTTACAGCGTAAGATATTACTTCGACACTATATCATTTATGAAATGAGGAAATTTCTTACAGAGCAGAATTTTTATGAAATAGAAACCCCATTACTTGTGCGTAGTACACCTGAAGGTGCCCGCGACTATCTCGTTCCCAGCAGGGAATATAAAGGTAAATTCTATGCACTTCCTCAATCACCACAGATATATAAACAGCTTTTAATGATCAGCGGATTCGATAAATATTTTCAGATCGCGCACTGCTTCCGTGACGAAGATCTTCGCGCGGACAGACAGCCGGAATTCACTCAGCTTGATGTTGAAATGAGTTTTGTATCTCCGGAAGATATTTATAAGGTCATGGAAGAGATGTTTTACAAAATATTCAAAGAAATACTCGATGTCGAATTATCGATTCCATTTCCAAGACTTTCTTACCATGAAGCAATGAGACGTTTTGGCTCTGACAAGCCGGATCTTAGATTTGGGATGGAAATTCAGGATGTAACCGATATTGTGAAAAATGCTGAATTTCGTGTATTCTCATCTGTTGCAGAATCTGGCGGATGCGTACGTGCGCTCAATGCTAAGGGCTGCGGAGAATATACAAGAAAGGATGTTGATAAGCTTGAAGAAATTGCGAAACATCTTGGTGGTAAGGGATTAGCGCGCATGAAAGTCGAAGGCGGCGCCTTGCACTCCAACATAGATAAGTTTTTCTCAGTAGAGATAAAACAACAGATCATGGAACGACTGGAAGCTGAGGATGGTGACCTTATTCTTTTTGTAGCTGATAGAGAGAAGATAGTATGTAAAGTGCTTGGTGAGATAAGAAACCGCCTTGCAAAAGAACTCGAACTCATAGATAATTCCAAATTCAATTTCCTCTGGGTAACGGATTTTCCGCTTTTTGAGTGGAATGATGACAAAGGGAAATGGGAAACCGCACATCATATGTTCACCATGCCCAAGGATGAACACATTCAATATCTTGACGATCCCGAAAAATACGGTGACATTATCGGGCAGCTTTATGACCTTGTTTGCAATGGAATGGAATTATCATCAGGCAGTATTCGTTGCCACAGACCTGATATTCAAAGAAAGATATTCGAAGTGATCGGCATAAAAGGAGAAGAACTTGAAAAACGCTTTGGCTTTTTCCTGAAAGCATTTGATTACGGCACTCCTCCACACGGCGGAATTGCTCCGGGAATTGACAGGATCGTGATGATCATGACTGCAGCAGAATCAATTCGTGATGTCATTGCATTCCCAAAATCTCTCAAAGCAGTTGATCTTATGAGCGATTCTCCTTCAGAAATTGATCAGTCATTGCTCGATGATCTGGGGCTGTTAATCAAAGAATAGATATTTCTCTGATCTGATACTGCAGTTGTATAAGTTATTTACATGACGAAAACAAAACTATTCAGTTTTATCGCACTCATCATTATAATTCCTCTCGGATTTTATAGTAAATTTTATACAGGAACAGCTTCTTATTGGGTAAATAATTCACTTGGTGGCGTGTTTTATGAAATATTCTGGTGTGTACTCATCTTCTTGTTTTTTACGAAATTTAAACCAATTATCATTGCATTTGTAGTGCTGGTTATAACCTGTGCATTAGAATTTACTCAGCTTTGGAAACCTCAGTTTTTAGAGATGCTCAGAGAAAATTTTATTATAAGAACAATAATTGGCAACACGTTTACCTGGAATGATTTTACTTATTATATAATTGGTTCCTTTGCAGGTTTTGCTCTAATAGTATTGATCAAAAGAATGTCAGAGAAATAATCTTTGATTTTTTTCCTTTCAACCACAAGACTCATAGGAACGATTAAGTAAGTATAAAGTTTATAGGACACAGAAATGTGTCCTTTTTTATTTATCCGGAATTATCGCGATACCCGGCAGTTCTTTTCCTGAAAGATATTCCAGAGATGCCCCGCCTCCGGTCGAAATGTGAGATACTTTATCTGCAAATCCCAATTTTTCTATTGCTGCAGCAGAATCGCCACCGCCTATGATCGTAATTCCAGGACATGCTGCAACAGCCCGTGCAATACCCTTCGTGCCATGAGAAAAGCTGCTTATTTCAAACATACCCATAGGACCATTCCAAATAACTGTTTTGGACAACTTGATGATCTCAGCATATTTTCTTACAGTAAGAATTCCAATATCGAGTCCGATCATATTATCAGGGATAGCATTTACGGGAACCGAATGAAATTCAGTTCCTTCTTCCATTTCTTTGGCGACAATAGTATCTTCAGGAAGATAAAAGTTCACATTTTTCTCTTTTGCTCGTTCCATAATTTCCAAAGCAGCAGGAATTTTATCATCTTCGACAAGAGACTTTCCCACAGAATAACCAAGCGCCTTAAGAAAAGTGTACATCATTGCTCCACCGATGAGGATGGAATCGGCTTTATCCAGGAGTTGGTCTATAAGGTTGATCTTATCAGAAATTTTTGCTCCTCCAAGTATTGCAGTGTACGGCTTTTGCGGATTAACGAGCGCTTTATTCAGAAACTCAATTTCCTTTTCAATAAGAAATCCGAGAGCTGAGGGAATATATTTTGCCACACCGACATTTGATGCATGTGCACGGTGTGCCGTACCGAATGCGTCGTTGACAAATATGTCGCCAAGCGCAGCCAGTTCTTCTGCAAAATCCGGATCATTTTTCTTTTCTTCCGGATAGAACCGTGTGTTTTCAAGGAGAAGGATTTCACCCGGTTTCAAATCTCTTGCAGCTTGTTTTGCTTCATCGCCAATACAATCATGAGCAAATAGAACTTTTTTACCAATGATCTCTTCCAGACGTTTTGCAACCGGCTCCAGGCTGAATGTCGACTTGATCTCACCTTTAGGTCGGCCTAAATGAGACATCAGAATCACCGCAGCATTATGTTTCAATAAGAAGTTGATCGTGGGCAATGCTGCTTTTATTCTTGTATCATCAGTAATATTTTGATGTTCATCGAGGGGAACATTAAAATCAACTCTTACGAGCACTTTTTTGTTATTCACATCGATATCTGTTAATGTCTTTTTATACATAGTTCTCCTCATTCTTTTATCTTCCAATATTTTGCGCCTTTTGGGCATCTTCCTAATCCTATTCCTAATCCTCCGAAAAGAATGACATAATGCATTCTGCATTTCGTACACACATACAGTTTTTTTATACCGATCAATCTCATGAACCCCGTTCTGTGATCGCGATGTCGATTTCCATTTCCACAGCACGGGCAATACTTACCAAAGGCAATCTTCATTTATTTAATCCTTTTCCATGTACCTTCGATGATATTTTTTCTGACCTTACACTTGTCATTATCCAGCTTGAAAGTCAGAATTTTATCATCTTCAATATAGAATTTGTAGATGCCGGCATTCTTACACTGAAGATCACTTAAAAACGCTATTTTTTTAGACATAATGCTCACTTTGCCATGTGTATTTGTGTGACCTATGATAGGATCTTCAACTACAAATGAGAATGTAAGGTCATTATTAAAAGTAAGTCTTGCCGTGAATTCAGTCTTGTTATTCTTAAATGTTCTTTGCCATGAACCATAGATTGTCTGAGGTTTATAGGATACATAATAACTGCTGCAAGATGCAGCAAAGATCAGAAGAAATATAACTACAACATACTTTTTCATGCGTCCTCCATAGATAATTTACATAAATATTTAAACAACATGTCAATAACTATGATAATGAAAATACACATTTAATTTGACACTGCATACGTGAAATTATATGAAACACATATCAACACAAAAAAGAGGATGAAGTGTTTTTAGAAAACCATAAAAACATTCACCAGAACGTGAATAAATTGAAAATCATACTTGCTTTGTCAATCCTTTTAATACTTATGCCCTCGATTATTTTTGCGAATACAGCAATTTTTCAGGAATATTTTGCTGATATTCCATACAATAACGTATCAGTACTTCCAGAAATAATACAGAATATCATCGACTTTATTGCTCGTGCTATCCCATCATTTAAAACTATATTATTACTTACTCCGATCTTACTTATATACACGTGGATTTGTTCATGGATAGCAAGTATTCTGAAGATTAAAAAAAACATCAAAACAGCCTATACAAGGAAGATTTTTCATATTATGATATTTTCTATGGCTGGGATTCTTCAGATCGTGATAGGACTTTCCGGCGTAGTACTATTCGGAGTAATTGTTGTTTTATTCGTTCTGTTTGCAGTATATAGAGGAGATGGTTTTCCATTTTACGAAGCACTCGCCCGTCCAAAGGATGAACCTAAAAGAAGTGTGTTTATTGTCCTTCCTTTGCTGACAACTGCCCTTGGAGGAGTGCTTGCAAATGTACTGTTTTATCCATTTGCGCTCGTGGGATATTTTGTATGCGGATGTGGAGATGCTGTGGGAGAACCAATTGGTGCAAAGTGGGGAAAACATGAATATAAAGTTCCTTCTGTGTTTGGTGTGAAAGTCACACGAAGTATCGAAGGATCAGTTGGGGTGTTAATTGTAGGTTTTCTTGCGGCATTTCTTACTTTGCTATTTAGTTCATATGGATTGTGGATTTCTTTATATGTCGGCTTTGCCTGCGGATTGGGAGGTGCTCTGGTAGAGGCAATGAGCACTCACGGATTTGATAATCTGTCAATCCAGGTCATTGTCTCAGGAATCGCATTTTTGTTGTTAAGATAGGAGAAAACATGAAAAAGAATCTAATTGTTTTAATCTTAGTTGGTGCTTTGGTTGTATCGTGTACTCAGTTTTCAAGGGTAAAAAAAGTTTCAATTTTAAAGGAAGAATCAAGTGTAAGTATACCCTTACCCAAGCGATCAACTTTTGAACTTACACAAGCGTTTGAAAATGACGGATATGCCATCGATACGGTCATAACATTTCAGGGAAAACGAGGTATAAAAGCCCATAGCATATCCGCAACCAACTATGAGACAAAAAAACCTAAAAATGTGTATTACCTCGAAGGAACAGGTTATCAGATGGGCTATCTGTTCGGTAAAATTGCTCATAAAGATATCGAAACCATGTGCACAAAATTCATGAATGGTATTGTGCCGGCTTTTCTTCAACCAGGATCTGTCAAACCATATAGAAGTCTCCTCGGCAAACTGATGATCGACATTATTAAAAGTAATGATAAAATAATCAGCCGGATCATGCCCCAGGAATTTATGAATGAAATGGTCGGAATCGCTGCAGGATGTAAGGAAGCAAATCCAGAAACTATGGTGAATCTGGATAATATATTTGCTCTCAACGTTGGAATTGATTATTTGCTTGCCCAAACGTATAATATCGAAGGTTTATGGAAGTCGATTCCCGGGATAGATGCATCAAATCTGAAACCTCCCTTGTTTTGTAATGCTTTTTCAGTATGCAAAAAAGCTACAAAAGATGGGAAACACTATTATGGAAGAGATTTTATGTTCCCAACTGCGGATATTTTCCAGAATCTTGCGTGTATGATAATTTATAATCCCGATCCAATGCTTGATTATCCAACACGGGAGCCAATTATTTCTGTAACTGCGCCCGGAATGATCGGTTCGATAACTGCAATGAATGCAAACGGGCTTGCACTCGGCGTCGATATGGTTCCAGCTGCAAATTTAAATGCGAAACAGCCCGGCTTGAATTCGTTGCTTCTTGTCCGGCATGCGGCGCACTACGGTTCAATTTTTGAAAAAGCATTACGGGTTATAGTTCATGCACCTCGAGGAGTTCCCTGGCTTTACTCGATAGCAGATGCCCAGTCCGGACGGGGAGCGGTATTGGAAGCAGGTGCGTATGCAGACAGTCTGGATTTTTTGTCATTTCCGAAAAAGGAACTTATTAAAGAGGGATTATTTCCAACCAAAAAATTTCTGACAGAATATGACACGCTTGCCCTCGAATACGGATTAAAGATCCGCTATGATAATTATGTATATCCCGACACTTTCTTCTATTTCAATACCGGGCTTTTCATGAGATTCGATAAGCCCTATGATCCAGAAGAATTCTTTGATAAAACAGGTTTCGTTGATTCTACTTTCAAGGCTGAAGCAGTACCGAACGGATATTATTTTGCCCCTCAACGAGAGGAAAAATCCGACCTGGTTCTTGTAACAAATATGTATATAAATCCTTCAATGCGATTGTGTTCGATGGCTCCCTGGACGACCATGATATCTGCTGATCACATGGATGACACCCAGTGGCGGTATGATGCTCTGAACAAAATATTATTAAAGGAATATGGGAAAATCGATTTTGAAAAAGCTCGTGACATAATAGATTTCCTGGCTCCGAATGGCAAGTACTATACCAATTTCTATGAAGAGGTCAACAACAGTGATTATTTCTATCAAAGTGCAGCAAGTTCGGATGGAGAAACTCTTCAAATTTTTGGTGCTACCTCAATCTGCGACCTCACAGAAAAGATCATAGAAAGCCATTATGGATATTATGCTGACGAGTGGATTAAACTGAGTATCGGTAATTATATCAAAGAATAAGCAAGAGAAAGAGCATTGATTGTGAAGTGAAAATGTTATTGGTTTAGCTGTGATATAGAATAGTTACCGATATTGTATAAAACTTGACTGAAAAAAATGTGAATTTTTACAAAGTAATCCTTTTCGGGGTGTAGCGCAGCCCGGCTAGCGCGCTTGAATGGGGTTCAAGAGGTCCCGAGTTCGAATCTCGGCACCCCGACCAGTTTTATTGTGGTGGATGTAGTTCAATGGCAGAGCACCGGATTGTGGTTCCGGTTGTTGTGGGTTCGAGTCCCATCATCCACCCCATTTTTTACTATTTTTGAGGTTTATAGCAAGAGGAAAAAAATTTTAGAATTACTTGACAGCGATAAGACAAATACGTTTTAAAATCACCAATTAGTAATTAACTATATTTGATGAATTATATTCTTATAATTATGAATGGAGTTTTATTATGAATTTAGTAGTAATAGAAGGGGGTGAGAGGATCATTCCACCATCTTCCCCAAAGGCTTCGCCCCATTTTGATATTATGATATCTTTCGTCATTGGATCTGAAATTGACAGGTTATGATGTTTGAAGATACAAAACATGAATTGAATATACATAATTTAATGGTAAAGAGCAAGGATAAGGATTTGTTAAAGCAAGCTTATAGAATCAAATTTTGTTCACAATATATTTTTAGAAATTCTATTAAAAAATCTGTACATAAAATTTCTCAATACGATTATTTCAAACTTATATTAGTATTCTTTAGTATAGAAGATTTAATATTTTAAAATAGATTGATATAGCTGCCCTTAATAAGGTCACTTACAAAAATTTACAAATGCAAGTGAGGGGCACGAAGTGCATGAAGATAGGGAAAAAGTCAAGGTTGAGATTTAGGTTAAGTTTGAGGTTGAGGATTTAATTTTTGTCAAAATGTAATTATGTTGTACAAAAATTTTACAGATATGCCTGTATGGCAAAAGGCAATGAATTTATCGATTGCTATTTTCAACCTTTCTTCAACTTTACCTCGTTCTGAAGATTATGGATTAACTTCCCAATTGAGAAGATCAGCGAATAGTGTTTCTGCAAATCTGTCTGAAGGATTTGGTCGAAGCACAAAAAAAGATAAATGCAATTTTTATATCATTGCACGAGGTTCCGCATTTGAAGTACAGAATCACTTATTATACGGAAAGAAAATAAACTATTTTAATGAGAATGATGTTGATAAATTAATCAACGACTATAAAGAATTGATATTTGACTTAAATAAACTTATGAAATCCTTAAAGCGTTAAAAAATGAATATACTGACTTTCAACCTCAACCTCAACCTCAACCTCAACCTCAAACTAAACCTCAACCTTAAAATAATATTATGAAAATCATCACAGAACCAACATCTCTCAGCGAACTTTGGCTTGCTCGTGAAGTCGAATTTGAAGATATGATGAAAATGGTGGTCGATGTCGAACAAGAAATACTTGCAGTGGATGCAGAACTACATGCAGACCTTGAAGCACTTCTTTTAGATAATGATTCAAGGCAATTTGACCTTTGGGGAATTAATATTTATCCGGATAAAAACGATAAGGATTTTATTGAATTCACGGCACTCATAAATAT
>JAGHCS010000061.1 GCA_021160355.1 Candidatus Cloacimonadota bacterium | reverse complement strand
CTCTTGCATATCGGTAAAATAATTTTCGTTCACCTGGGGTGTATCTACCATATCCTTCAGCAATATTTGCTACGATACTGTCTGCTGAGCGGATTATTTTATAGCCAATCGTTTTCTTGGCTATATTTGGCCTTTCATCATATTCATTCCAAACTAAATCTGGTAATAACTCAGATAATTTGTAAACATCCAATTCAAATAAGTCTATCATATTTTAATTAGTTTCAAGTTTCAATCTTATACTTCTTTACGCCTTCTTGATATATATCATTTCCATAAATATCATTCGCAACAATGCATGGGAAATTCTTGACCTTGAGTTCACGAATTGCTTCAGTGCCGAGATCTTCATAGGCAATGACTTTTGCGGCAGTAATGGCTTTTGCAACAACCACCGCAGCGCCACCGATCGCAGCGAAATAGACGGCTTGGTTCTTTTTCATGGAATCGATAACTGCTTGATTTCGTGGACCCTTGCCGATCATGCCTTTCAGACCAACATCCATAAGCGCAGGTGCGTATGGGTCCATTCTGTAGCTTGTGGTAGGACCAGCAGAGCCGATCGGTTTTCCGGGAGGAGCCGGTGCCGGACCAACATAATATATTATTTGTCCTTTAATATCAAAGGGAAGTTCCTTGCCTGCTTCAACAAGTTCGACCAGGCGTTTGTGTGCTGCATCTCGTCCTGTGTAGATCGTTCCGGAAATAAGCACTTTGTCGCCGATGGAAAGTTTGGAAACATCTTCGTCAGTTAAAGGAGTCTGTAATTTTATTGTCTTTGTCATGTGAGCTCCTTCCTAAATAACTGCACTTTTATGTCGTGCAGCATGACATTGGATGTTCACCGCAACAGGCATAGATGCAATATGACAGGGTTTATGCAAGATGGTCACACCAAGGGCAGTTGTCCTGCCGCCAAATCCCTGAGGTCCAATTCCAAGTTTGTTTACTTTTTCCAGGATTTCCTCTTCTACTTTTGCCCATTTATCTTCAGGATGAGATTCATTGAGAGGACGGAGTAGTGCTTTTTTCGCAAGGAGTGCGCTCTGTTCAAAGTTGCCGCCAAGTCCTACTCCCACAACTATTGGAGGACATGGATTTCCTCCTGAGCGTCTGACACGGTCAACCACAAAATCAATCACACCTTCGATGCCGTCAGCGGCTTTCATCATCTTGACCTCACTCATATTTTCCGAACCGCCCCCTTTTGGCGCTACAGTGATCTTGATTTTCTCGCCGGGAACAATATCAGTATAGATGAGTGCGGGAGTGTTGTCTTTTGTATTCACCCGATCGATGATCGGATCATCAACCAGAGACTTTCGTAAATAGCCGTCCTTGTAGCCCTGACGTACACCTTCATTGATCGCTTCGTAAAAATTTCCACCAACAAGATGAACATCCTGTCCTAGTTCAATAAAAACGACAGCCACACCTGTATCCTGGCATGACGGCATTTTCTCATTCGCAGCAAGTTCATAGTTTTCCAATAAGATGGAAAGCACTTCCTTTGCAGTTGGAGATTCTTCTTTTTCGTAGAATTCCTTGATCTTATCCAATACATCCTTGCCAATGTAATAGTTGGCATCGATACAAAGTTTTCTGACTATAGGGATAATTTCTTTTACATTGATTTCTCTCACGAAAGCTCCTCAATAATTTTAACCACGAAAAGCCCGAAAACCATAAAAATAATGTTTAAGTAAAATATTTTTAAAAACTCAGTTTTGTTAGTATCGCTTTTAACTTGTTTCATAAGTTGAATTTTCATTCAAAATAACATTTCGAGTTTTTTGTGTATGTCGTGGTTCATAATATGATATTTTATGATAAAACTTCTATGGTTGCTTGTCCGATATCAGCAGGGGATTTGCATACACGAACACCGGCATGTTCAAGGGCGGACATCTTTTCCTGGGCTGTGCCCTTGCTGCCAGCAATGATAGCACCGGCATGTCCCATTCGCTTTCCTTTGGGGGCTGTTTGACCTGCGATGAAAGCAACAACCGGTTTTTTCATATGATCTTTTATATAATGAGCTGCTTGTATTTCCAGATCGCCGCCTATTTCACCTATGATAACAACTGCATGAGTTTCGAGATCTTCTTCAAATCGTTTAAGTAAATCAATAAAAGTCGAACCGATGATCGGGTCACCGCCGATGCCGATGGCAGTTGTAATTCCAAGTCCGGCATTTACTACCTGGTTTGCAGCTTCATACGTAAGAGTGCCGGATTTCGAAATGACGCCGACATGCCCTTTTTTGAATATACTTCCCGGCATAATTCCGATCTTCGCTTCACCTGCCGTGATGATGCCCGGGCAGTTCGGCCCGATAAGTACTGCACCCTTTTTTGTCACATACATTTTTGCGTACATGACATCAAGTGTGGGAATGCCTTCGGAGATACAGACAATGACTTTGATGCCTGCATCCGCAGCTTCCATTATCGCATCCGCAGCAAAAAATGGGGGAACGAGGATAAGCGAGGTATCTGCTCCGGTATGATCAACCGCATCTTTGACTGTGCTGAACACAGGTCTTTCAAGATGGATCTGACCTCCTTTACCGGGAGTTACACCTCCAACAATATTCGTTCCGTACTCAATGCACTGCTCTGCATGAAAAGTAGCTTCTTTGCCTGTAAAACCCTGCACTATTACTTTCGAATTTTTATTAACTAAGATTCCCATGATCACACTCCCTTTGCTGCTTGAACTGCTTTTTCTGCACCGTCAGCAAGACTGTGAGCAGTGATTATGTTTGGAATGTGTGCTTTTTGAAGAATTTCTAGAGCGATATCTGCATTCGTTCCATCCAGCCGGACAACGACCGGGACAGAAACATTGATCTCTTTTGCAGCATCGAGTATACCGTTTGCAATTCTGTCACAGCGTACGATACCACCAAAAATATTCACGAAAATTGCTTTTACGTTTTTATCTCTAAGTATGATCTCGAATCCTTTTGCAACTGTCTCAGCAGAAGCATCTCCGCCGACATCGAGGAAATTTGCAGGTTCTCCGCCCTTGATCTTGATAATATCCATTGTAGACATCGCAAGCCCAGCACCGTTTACCATACATCCGACATTGCCGTCGAGTTTGATGTAGTTCAGGTTGAAATTGCTGGCTTCCAGTTCTGTGGGTTCTTCTTCGGAAAGATCGCGCATCTCAAGAATATCCGGATGTCTGAAAAGGGCATTATCATCAAAATTGATTTTTGCATCGAGTGCAATAAAAGTGTCATCCTCTTTCAGCACCAGGGGATTTATCTCGATAAGACTCGCATCTTTTTCTTTGTAGAGTGAATACAAAGCGCGGGCAAATTGTGTAAAATTACGGGATTGAATTTTATCCAATCCAAGTCCGTTCGCAAGCATCACACCGTGAAAATTTCTAAAGCCGATCAAGGGATCGATGCGGATTTTGATGATCTTATCGGGAAATTCAGCAGCTACTTTTTCGATTTCCATTCCGCCTTCTGTCGAAGCGATCATAACGGGCATTTCTGCTGTGCGGTCAAGAACCAGTCCAAGATAGTATTCTTTTTTGATGGGTGCAACTTCTTCAATATATATCTTTTGAACAAGCTTGCCTTTGGGACCTGTCTGGTGGGTGACCAATTTCATGCCAAGCATGTTCTCTGCAATGGTTTTAACCTCTTTGAGAGAAGAAGCGATTTTCACACCACCACCTTTTCCTCTACCGCCTGCATGAACCTGTGCTTTGACAACCCATTTTTCGCTGTCGATCTTCTGAGCTGCTTCCACAGCTTGATCCAGGGTCTCTGCCATTTTACCATGAGGGATTGTCACACCATAATTTTTGAAAAGCTGTTTCGCTTGATATTCATGAATATTCATATGATTTTATCAATCTAAAAAATTTAGTGTGCTCGTAAGAACTCTGCATATTGGTTGTCAAGTGAAATCGAAATTTTATAGTTTTTTTGTTTGATTTGCTGAAATTCTGATAATTTTTTTAAAAATTCTCAATGTGGGTAGGGAAATGGTCTATTTATTGGGATCGGCATTTCATCCATGCGGGATTATGTATATTACTATACTTTTCTTTGCTTTAATCGCTGAACTTTACTTCAGTTTCACGACCTTACCGATATGTTCATCATTGTTATTGAATTTATACAAATACACACCATTTTTCACTTCTTTCCCGCTTCCGTCTTTTCCGTCCCAAACCACGCTAAATCCGCATTCCGCAATCCGCATTCCGAATTCTCTCACTAGTTGCCCTTTTACATTATAAATCTTAATTTGAGATAATTCGTGTGAATTCAATTTTCCTTTAAACGATATAGTTGTTGAGGTGGAGAAGGGATTGGGGTGAGAGTATAATGAAATTTCATTATTGTATATATTTTCATCATCGGTTGATGAATTTGAATTATAAGAATAGATTGAAGCACATTCTGTTTGTGTGCTGATAAAATAGTTGTTGTTGTTTTGTGTATAAAAATTTAAATATGGACACCATCCATTGAAATAAATATAATCAAAACTTTCCAGATATCCTGAGGGATTACCGGATAAATCAAATAAACCGAGGCAGTACTCATATACTTGAAAAAGAATATCATCATTAATAAAGCTAAACTGTTGAAGAGAGTATTCTGTCGAAAATTTTTCTACCAATTGTAAAGGTGTTTCAAATATATAGAATTTTTCCGGATAAGGTTCTAAAAGAGCAGACTCCATATGTGCATAGTTCTCAACCTTATTTAATGTAATCCCGTAATATGGACCAAAATTATTTATTGTATGGACTAACTCAGGTTCATTTTCTTCAAATCCTCCATAAATAAATAAATCCTGAAAAGGATATGAATACACCTCCAGGACATAGAAATACTCATTATAAAAAAAGCCTATACCGTTTGTAAATGTAGGAAATATATATTCAAAAGCAATTTCCGGATTTGTTGGATCTGTCATATCGTATTTTACTATTTTTTGATGTGGGGCACCCCACCACCAATAAAAGCAATACAACATATCCGGCTCATTATTATTAATAATAAGAACGGGGATTCCGAATCCATCTTGGGTCTCAAAATCACATTGCATAATTGGCTCAGAGGGGTTTGAAATATTAAATACACATAATCTTATATCAATATCTCTATTCACATATGTGCTATATAGTTTGTTTGAAAGAACCATACTACCCCATATTCTACAACTATCTAATAATTTATTTTCAAGTTCAGGTATCTCGATATTCGACAAATTATAGACATAGATACCATCATTCGCTGTAGGAATAAAAATATTGTCATCAACTATGTTAATACATTTTATTCCTATTATATGATTTGGATGAGTTTGTTCGTTTTTTATAAATTCAATAATACCATTATAAAATGAATATTTGAAAATTCCGGCATCGGGTGTGCCCCAATATACATAATTATTATAGCATTTGATATTTGAATTTGTAATATTTCCACAGAATCCTGAAAAATATAATTGATTTTCTGAAAAAGTCCAAAAGCATGTAAAATATGGGTTTTCAATATCTGAAATGTTTACTACCTCTATACCGTCAATTGGCTGCGGAATAATGATATAATCATTTAATTTCGTAAAATCTGCCCATTTCCCGTATGATGTATATGTATAATAATCTGTAATAAATTCCCAATTATGGATATCAGATATATTCCAAATTGCTAATGCTTCATCACCTAATATTCCAACCGTTGTGCTATCTATTTGCTGAATAGAATAATGTATAGAAATAACCGAAGGAGTATTGGTAAGATCGATTGTTGCTTCTATGAAAATATTATTAATATCTATTATATTATATATATCATAAAGAAGACCTCCATCATGAGAGGTTATAAAAAGAGAATCATTAATAGGGTGGGTTCCACAACATATTGGCACAGAATTAATTTCCTCTAAATTTTGATGATTAAGAAAAACCAATCTTCTTGAATGTGAGATCTCATTAAATTCATGATAAATAAAATTATTATTATAGAAGTATAATCCATAAATTTTTAAGTCTGTACAAAATAACGAATCCACAATAAAAGGATTGTCAGGTATTGTAACATCTATTTTATATAAATATGATCTTATTTGTAGAGCAAAGGACGTACTTGTTGTAGATGATATATATACGAAGTTATCCTTTTTGGTAATACTATTTGACATTCCAATAAAACCCATAGTTGCAATTCTTTCTAAATTTCCTGTTTCGCTATCTATGCTTTGTATTTCAAGTCCATATCTATTTGCAATATACATAAATGAAGAATCAATAATAATTTTATCATTCCCATAATAATTTCCCCCAATTGCAAAATCGTTGATCTTTTCATAATCGAATTCAACCGCCTCCAAACATATCGGTAATACAAGCATCAAAAAGATATAAACAAATAACAAATTTCTTTTTATATAACGTTTTAGCATATCATACTCCTCAAAAGTAATATTGTGGGGCAGAAGTTATGCTTCTGCCCCAGAGTCATATATTTATTCATTTGGTGGTTCGGGTTCTCCCGGATCAGGATCTTCAGCAGTTGTTGGTAAATAGAGGTGAACCGTAGTAAAGGGTGAAATACCACCACTTTCTGTATCTGAGCGATTACCTTGTACTGCCGTTAATGTCCATATTGGATATAATTCAGAGCAAGTAATATCTAAAAATGATTCTGTATAATAGCCAGAACCTTGTTCAGGTGTTTTTGAACGGCATAGATATTGTGGTTCTCCAGGAATGTCCTGCCTGTATAGAAAAAGCGTTGAACCGCTCTTTAATACACCATGAACATAGACATCCACAGATTGTGCCAACAAATTTCCACCAATGAACATCGTCATTAATATTACGAGTATCGCAATTTTCTTAATCATTTTTTGCTCCATAATTTTTTATTCCTTTTTCCGTTTTTCCTCCTTTTTACAAAGGTAAGTTGTAAAGGAGTATTCCCGTCAAGCTCAATATTCCAGTTCATACATTCCTTTCTACAATGTTCGATTTTTTTGTCAATAAGAAAACCTATATATTTTGGGAAGTACTATAG
>JAGHCS010000160.1 GCA_021160355.1 Candidatus Cloacimonadota bacterium | reverse complement strand
GAGTAGCCGTAAGAGTGAAAAGTCGAGATTTGGAGTTCCTCTTTTGAAGTGTTATCCAGTATTGTATCAAGCCGCTCTTTCATTTCATCTGCTGCTTTATTTGTGAAGGTTACTGCAAGGATATTTGCCGGTTTGATGCCAAGCTGTTTGATAAAGTAAGCAATCCGTGCAGTCAGAGTTCTGGTTTTACCTGTTCCCGGTCCTGCGAGGATGAGGAGTGGTCCCGGATAGTATTGTACTGCGAGTTTTTGATCTTCATTCAGTTCCTCGAGAAAATCTGAAGTAACTGACTCGACAACTGGTTTTTCTTCCTGTGGAATAAAAAGAGCGGGTTCTTCCTCTTTCTTATGAAGTTTTTGAAATGAAGCGATATCAAAATTTATAAGAGGTTTTGGGGGTGGAGTTTTTTTCTCTTCAGTTAAATCTGAGAAAAGAGCTTCCTGGTTTTGCAGATCTTTTATTTCATCCCTTGTGAAGGTTCGAATTTTGCCGTATTCTCCATCAAATCCTTCTTCGATATGTACCTGTCCGTTCCGCATTCTTCTGATAGATTCTGTGAGGATTTCATTTGTTTTGCTCTGCACTTCATCAAGTGGAGCATGTAAAAGAATATCAAATTCGGAATCAAATTTTTGGAGTACTGATTCATACGCTTGTGTGACTTTTTTCGAGCTTTTTCCGACCCCAAGAATTTCAGAGAGAATTTCATCCAAAGTAATAAGAGAATGAAATGTATGTCTGCTCGGGCGTTCTAGAGGATCGGATCTGTCTGCAAGCTGGGCAACGCGGTTCAGCACACCAACTGTAACCTTTTTGCCGCACACCGGACAGATTCCCTTATGTATAAGCGTTTGAACAGGATCCCAGCACACACCGCATTTTCGATGTCCGTCATAATGATATTTTCCTTCCTGCGGAAAGAACTCAACTGTACCGAGGAATTGCTCATCATTACCGGATTTCATGGCATCACGGATTGCCTTGTAATTCAGCTCTGTGTCAAAAAGATTTGCTTCTCTCCCGAGTTTTGAAGGTGAGTGTGCATCGGAGTTTGAAATAAGTGTATATTTGTCGAGGAATGAGCACACCCAGTTCATTGGAGGATCTGATGAGAGTCCTGTTTCGACTGCAAAAATATTCTCAGCAAGGTCTCCATAACATTCTTCAATTGTGTCAAATCCCGATTTCGACCCCAGAGCAGAAAACCAGGGTGTCCAGATATGTGCCGGTACAAGAAACGCTTCGTCAGAGGTTTCGAGTACGATTTCAAGAAGATCACGGGAGTCCAATCCAAGTATTGGTCTGCCATCAGAGTTTATGTTTCCGATTTGAGAAAGCCTGTTTTGTATTTTTTCGACTGTGACAAAATCCGGTGCAAAAAGCACGTTATGCACTTTTCTAACTTTACCGTTCTTTTTGTAGATATTACTGATCTCTGCAGTTAATATAAAACGGGTCGGTTTGTTTGTGTGAACTTTTTGAAAATCTTTTCTAAGCGTAAAAAGTCCCGGCTCAGCACGTTCGAGTTTCAGTTCGAGTTCTTTGAGCCAACCGGGGTGTGAGAAATCACCGGTACCAACAACCGAGATACCTTTTTTCTGTGCCCATTTGTCCAGTTCTTCGGGGATCAGGTCTTTGCTTGTTGCAATGGAAAAATGCGAGTGAATATGGAAATCAGCTATGAATTTCATGATTTGTTATGTAGAAGTTCTGAAAAGTCCAATCAGCCCGAGTGCACAGAAAATGATATTTGCAAACCACGCAGCCATCACGGGTGAGAGCAATTCATTATAACCGAGACTCTGTCCAAATCTCACCATTGAGATGTACAAAAAACAGATCGCAATAGCTATCACAAAACTGATCCCACGGGATTTTCCCCTTTTTGAAAGAGTCGCCAGAGGAATACAAAAAAGGATCATGATCATATTCACAAATGGATATGCTAATTTTAGATTCATTTCTACGAGCTCTTTCTGATGCTTTTCTCCAATCCTCCGCAGACGTTCAACATAATCATGCAGCTCAAAAACAGTCATTTCATCTGGTTTTTTTGTACTTTTCACGAGATCCTGTGGTTGTATATG
This sequence comes from Candidatus Cloacimonadota bacterium, assembly GCA_021160355.1. Classification (GTDB taxonomy): domain Bacteria; phylum Cloacimonadota; class Cloacimonadia; order JGIOTU-2; family JGIOTU-2; genus Celaenobacter. The sequence goes on along the minus strand of JAGHCS010000160.1, from coordinate 947 downwards.
AATATCATCAAAAAACTGTTCTTCAAAATTTGTGTAAGAAATGATCTTGTTGTTATCAAATTCACGAATATATCCGTTATAAAAAGTGAGTTTCATCTCCTTTTCGATCCCGAATGAATCTGCTTTCCAGATGCCGTGTTCAGCGTGTATTTCTTTCACGATTTGATTGTTATCATTAAAAACAGAGATCTCGATATTCTTTATTTTATTTTTGTAGCCATCAAGAAAGCCAATATAATAAAGCCGATTTTTATCATCCTTATATTGGATGTCAGATCGGACCCGAATATCGGATCTTTTCTGATTTTTGATCTTTACTCTTTCAATGTACACGCGGGTATCTTCTGCCCACGGCATGATCGTATCGCCAAAAACAAACAGGAGAATTGTCACAAGGAATCCAAAAGCAAAAAGCGGAACCGACATCCTTTTTATACTAATGCCCGCACTGCGTATTGCAACAGTTTCATTATGCTTGCCCATGTACTGCATCAAGAAAAGTCCTGCCAGAAGAATGGCTACTGGTGAAGAGAGCACAACAATGTAGGGAATCCTCAAGAAAAAATAGGACACAACATCCAGGAATGCAGGTTCTTCACTGAAAAATCTACTCCATTTTTCAAAGAAATCTATCACCATGAAAATCGCAGCAAAAGAAGCAAGAATGACAAGATAAAGACGTGCAAAACTTTTAAAAAGATATTTATCAATTATTTTCATAAGATGATTCTTTGTTTTGCTTGCGTTTGAAGAAGTCTTTGATTTTTTCGATATGAATGATTTTCCGCTCACGCATTGAGTAGATCACGAGGTACACTCCTGCGATGGTGAAGATAATATTCGATATCCACATACCGATAAAGGGCGAGATGATCATCTTGTCTGCGAGTTCCTCGCCTGCAAAAAGCGATACGTAATATACCACAAAAACCAGCGAGCTCACTATG
>JAGHCS010000204.1 GCA_021160355.1 Candidatus Cloacimonadota bacterium | reverse complement strand
TGCAGATATTCACTACCACCACCTGCCCAGGAATCTGCCCAGGCGAGTTCTGTTGAATCAGCATCAACGAGCTTGATAGCGCCGTCGAATTGTGTTTCATCTTCCGGAAGTTCAAAGGCACACCATACAATTTCGCCTTCAAGGCAATCGATTGTATAGATATCAAGGTCTTTGTCCCTATAATCCGGATTGTAGTATATCTGTGCACCGTCTGACACAAAGTCAAAGTCAGCAGGAGTTGCATCTACCATAAGATCATTCGGCTCATATGGATCTTTTGGATGGCAGGTTGTCTGAACCACTGCTGTCTCATTGACATTTGTATCCTCGCGTGAAGCAATATACACTGTTGATGTATTTACATCATCAAGAACAGCATCTTCTGGAATTGCAACACTCACGACAAAGCTACCAGATTCACCTGGTTCAAGATCAAGGTATGGCACACTAACTGTCGCGGGCCAACCTGTAGGACCAGGACCTGGACCGGGACCACTTGTACCAGTCACTTGTACATCATCAATACAAACACCATAACCATAGTTTGCTATTCCTTCAAAGGCAATATAATAAGTTGAGCTCGTGTTTGGTAGTGAAATAGTTCTTTGAGTCCACGTACTTACATCAGTAGTATATGATTCAAGAAGTGTCCATGTACCAGTAGGAGAATTTTTGTAATAAACATTCAATTCATCCTGGTCACCTACCCAGTTAACTTGAGCATGCCAGAAGGTTAACTCTCCATCTTTGCTATCTGAGAATGCTATTTCAGGAGTAACAAGTTTCGTTGTGAATCCGTCATAAGATCCATTATAGAACAATGCAAGATATGTTCCTTCATAAGCTGCTGGTGGATTGCTATATTGTCCTTCTGTAGCTTGAATCCAGTTTATAGTACCACTGACATATTCCTGAGTCCAGCCAACAGGAGGAACAGCACTTTCGAAGCCTTCAGCAAGGAGAACATCTTTAGTTGTTCTTGAATTAAGAACTGAGATATTGTATCTATCAGCCTGAATACCGTCATTGGTGATTTCAACATCATAATCTACAGTAACCTCTTGTTCATCATAATCAGATTGATATTCTGGATCTACACTAAAGTTAACGGGTAAATACGGAGGAGGCATGATGATATTATCCAGTCCAATACCTCTTGAAATACCGTTCAACAACGAACGATGTCTGAATCTTATCTTGGCAGAATGCCCTGCATAAGCAGCAGGAATTGAAACCAACACGTTCTCGTATTCGGTCATCTCTTCCTCTGAGCTGAGAGCAATTAGAGTTTCCCAAACCGGAACAATGTTGTTGTAAGTATTACTTATCTCAACATAGAGTGTGTCTCCACCTTCTATCTTTTCTCCCTTGGTATCATACAGATTAGCATTAATCCAATAGAAGCTAATGAAGTCTTCATCTCCCAGTATAAGTCTGGGTGTATGAAGTATAGCATCATATTTATGATACCAACTTGTGTGGGCATAACCATCACCAGAATAAGGATCATTAGTAAATCTGTTCCAGCTATCTACGTTTTGCCATCCAAATGGCGGGAAGTCTGGATCATCAAATCCTTCAAATACATAACCTTCCGGAATATACACAGTCATTTCCGCAGGAACGGTCACTGTGCCGACATTGGGATCAGAATAGAATTCTATGTCACCAAACAGGCTTTCGCCGGGAAGGATTCCGTTAGAATCAAATGTGACTTGAACATCTTCTGAACCACCGGCTGGAATAGTACCAGAGGTCGGATCTAAGGTCAACCATGAATCCACACCTCCAGGAAATGCAAAGACTGTTACTTCGCGACCACCTTCAAAATCACCGACAAAAGCAGAGCTTCCTGTTGTTCTATCAATAACTCTAAGGTTACCATTGAGACCACCACCATAAGCTGCCCAAAAGAGAACATCGGTTTGTGGATCCCAAGCCATGGATTGTGCATAATTCGCAGCAAACCCAGTAGCTCCAACAAGAGTACCAACACCGGTATTTTTGTCAATTGACCACAAGCAATCATCAGAGATGTCTACACCATAGAGATTGCCGCTCCCGTCACATGCAAGGTTAACCAAGAGCGAAGTGCCCATAGGACCGATTAACGTCGCAGCACCAGTACCGAGATCTACTGTATAAAGATTCGTTCCTGTACATGCATACATTGTATTGCTTACTTTATCGCAAGCCATACCGTTGAAATAGGTAGTAAGTCCTGTGGGTCCAACTAATGTAGCATCGCCAGTAGCACAATCAATTTTGTAAATGTTATAATCAGTATTACAGTTCATATAAAAGAAATCAGTATGAACTGCATCAAAATCACCTGCATAGGATGACCAAGGAGGTGGAGCAAGAATTTCTGTCATATCTCCAGGAGTATCTGTATCAAATGTACCATAGAAATATGTGGAATATTCACCACCGCGGAACCAGGCTGTTGATCCTCTAAGTATCTCTCTCAAAGGTTGATTGTGCCATGAAGTTGATCCGCTGTTTCCACCATCATCTAACTCAACAGAGGTTCTATACGTATTTACAGGAGGAGTTCCCGTATATGCAGGTATTTCTATTTCCAATCTGTCAGGAATAGGAACTGTCGCATTCCAATCCAAAGGACCATCACCATTATTCTCAATAGTGATAGAGTTATCATCATTTGTGGTGTTTGGAAGCATCAATACTGAAATTGGAGTATTATCAATATCCATTGTAGGAGCTGTTAAATCAAAATCAAGATCGGTAGTTAGATCTGTTTCAATAATGATGCCAGTTTCTGTAGCAGGATTAAATCCGTCAGCCTCGCAGGTAACAGTATACGGACCGGCAATTGAACTGACAAGGATATCATCAATTTCATAGTATCCATCAGCTCCACTGAAAGCCCAATATGTACCACAAGTGACAAGCGCATCCATGATAGGGGCTCTTGTTACTGTGTCCATTACATAACCGGCAAGGTCACCGAAAGTAGGAATGAATACAGAGAAATCATAAATACCTGTAGAAGTATAATCCGTTGACGCCCACTCATTCAAGAGTATATCGCCATTCCATATTGATCCACCGATTCCACCATCTCCATAGGAATCCCAGCAATACACTGCATGATCTCCCAGAGGAAGAGGAAGCGTGTCGATTACTGTTTCATATGCGGCAGTGAAAGTCTGATTTGTACCAAAGTACCAGGATCCTGCAGCATAATCCCAAACATTCCAGCTTGCTTCACTGTACCAGCTATCAACAGTAACTTCTATAACAATGTCTTCAGTCGGTGGCGTTGGATGATGAATAATTGCAGTAGAAGAGCCAACAGTTATTTCAGCGTCGTCCACATATATAACATTCTGTGTGTCATCGCCATAACATCGGGCTTCTACAACAAAACCATCACGGGTGCCACCGTCAGAATCGAAGACCCAGGAATGGGAAAGTTGAGACCAGCCAATTGTCGAATAGTTGTCATTACCACCAGCCGAACCCGCATAGGAATTGATGTCGTCCGGATCACTCGTGTAATGACCCCAGATCCTTCCTTTCGGGTATGATGCTTGATCTGTGTCATCGTACACCCAGAAACTCGCATCTATTGTCTGCCCATCAGTAAGTCCGGTAATCCACCAGATATAAGCTTGAGGTGCATCAGAAGAGTCATCTGTATATTTCAGACTATGAGTGCCTTCATAAGCTTGATCCAAAGTGTTTTCAAATGATGCAGAACCATAGTAACCCAAAACAGTTGAGAATCCATCCTCCCAGCCGAATTGTTCAGATTGAGTTGGAGGGACTGAGCCAACCTTAAATTCATCAACATACAAATAGTACATGTAATCACTGTAATAGTGAATTGCTACATATTTTGTACCGGCAGGCAGGTCAGTTTTAACATATTGCTGCCATGTTGTCGAAGCATCACTAATGTCAGGTCCCCATGTAAAATCAGTATTAACATCTGTTCCAGTGGAAGACCAACCAACACAAAAAGATTCAGTACCATAGGAATATCCTCGATACCAAAATGAGGCTTGATCTCCATCTATTGAGAGGACCTCAGGAGTAATAAGATATTCATCATAAGGAGCGCCAGAAAAATAAGAGGAGAATCGAGCTGAATAAGTGCCCGAATAAGCCTGGTCACTGGATTGAACAATAGCATTTGAAGGATTACTGCTACTCATTATTGTCCAATCTGCTGGAGGCCAAGTTCCTTCAAAGCCTTCGTCAATAACCCACTGTGCATGAGCAACTGAGAAGGTTAATAACATAATCACAAAGATAAAAGCAATTTTTTTCTTTTTTTTCCTCCAAATAAAAAGGAATAATTTTTTAATTTATTAGTAAACATATTTTAAATATTCTGAGTTATTAGCATAAGCCAATTTCCCAGCTTCCGTACTTGTGATGTTAATATATATCCCAAATTTAATTCGGTTTAAGTGCCTAATAAAATATTGATAATATTTTGAC
>JAGHCS010000214.1 GCA_021160355.1 Candidatus Cloacimonadota bacterium | reverse complement strand
GAAATTACCTGTCGCGGCGTATTCCGATCAATCGTAAGGAGATGGAGGATTTAGGAATTCTAAAAAGTTTGCCACACTCGCTGCATATATTACCTTTTTGTTATACCATGAAATCACAAAAACTTTTCGACAAAAAACTCTGGCTTGCACCGCTTGCAGGTTACACGGATTATGTGTATCGCAAGATATGCAAACGGTTCGGTGCAGATGTCGTACTTTCAGAAATGATCAGTGCCGATGCATTGATCCACAGAAACAAAAAAACAGAGAAACTGGCTGAATTTGATGATACAGACCGCCCGATCGGCTTGCAGGTGTTCAGCAATACTGCAGATAAAATTGTGCGAGGTATCAAGATTTTACAAAAATTTGAACCGGATTTCTTTGATATAAATATGGGCTGTCCTATCAAAAAAGTGGTAAAAAACGGTGCTGGTGCAGCTCTTTTAAAAACACCAAAGGAAATAGCTGATATTGTTCATAAAACAAGAAATTTATTAAAGGATTTTCCCTTCACAGTAAAGGTAAGGATCGGGTGGAATTCCGATGAGCATTTTGACGAAATTGTGAAAATCATTGAGAACGAAGGCGCATCAGCAGTTATTGTTCATCCCCGTACACGAAGCCAGTTGTTTTCCGGAAAAAGTGATTGGAGTTATATACAGAGAGCAAAAGAATTAGTGAAAATTCCAGTGATTGGAAACGGAGATATTATCAGTTCTGAAGACGGCGTACGTATGTTCAAAGGAACCAGCTGCGACTCTATTATGATCGGACGGGGAGCGCTCGGGAATCCATGGCTGTTCTCCCAGATCAAAGACGAAATGGAGAAAACAAGTCTCCAACCCGCAATACCTGAACGAGTAATTGTGATGAAAGAACATTTGCTGGCAAGTGTGGATTTTTATGGTGAAACCACTGCGATAAAATTGTTCAGAAAGTTCGTTCCCTTTTATACAAAGGGCATGCGCGGCTCATCGCATCTTCGTGACCAGATAAACCATCTTATCTCAAAAAACGAGATTATTGACGTGATTAATTCATTTGAACAGAGTGTAATCAATGGATAATTATATTAAAGCAAAGCTCCTTGAAGCAGAGCATCACGGCAAAAAAAACTGGCTTCTTGCAGAAGAGATCCTGCAGGAGCTTATTGCTGAATATCCAGACACTTTCAAGGCATATGAGATGCTGTATTACATTTATATGAAGCATAGATTGTTCAAAAAAGCGGAAAAGATAATCGCAAAAGGACTCCTTGAGTTTCCGGATGATAGCCAGTTGAATTTTTTAATGGGAAATGTATATCTTACTCAAAAAGGGAAGGCACATAAGGCGTTGGAGTGGTATTCAAAAATTCGCATTGAAACTCCCGAAATGCTCTTTAATAAATCTGTTGCACTTGTGTATCTGGATCGGAGAAAAGAAGCAGTCACCTACTTCAAAGAGATCATGCCGTACTTCAATAATCTTGTTTCGACTTATACATTCCTTGCGGAACAGTATGTGGCGCTTAAAGAATGGGATAATGCAATCTCAGTGCTGATAAGCGCAGAGAAAAATTTTCCCTTAAATAAGGAAGTGGCACTCCTCCTAGCAAAATGTTATGATAATAAACGGAACTGGATACAGGCATTTATCTATTTTGATAAAGCTGCTCGGCTAGGTTGTGATAGTGCGGAATTTTACAATGATTTTGCACATTGCTGCTATAATATGGGAGACATAGATAAAGCGATCGGCCATTACAAAACAAGTATCCAAAAAAATATATTTTTTATTAAATCCTACATTGATCTGAGCAAAATATATATTGCAGAGAAGGATTTCAACAGCGCAAAGAAATACCTTCATATAGCTCAAAAGATAGATCCTCTGAATATCTACATCACTCTCGCTTCAGAAAGATTGCGTAGGATATTTAATAAGGATGAGAAGAAAAAATGAATAAGAGGATTTTGATTTTAATTCTTGCTCTTTTGCTGTCTGCTTTTATCTGGTTTGAAATCAATCTTACAAAAGTACAGAAGGTTGATATACAGTTGCCGATCACGATCTCCAATGCCCCTTCTGCACTTGTACCCATAACGATTGAACCAGAAACGATTGATTTCACAGTTGAGGGCAGAGGTCAGGATATAATGGGGTATAATCTGAAAAAATTTGCGTATCATATTGATCTTAAAGATGTGCATTACGGAAGAAATTACCTGCCCATTGACTTTGACAATCTGGATGGAATAGAGGAATTCAATCTCAATATCTTATACAAATCTCCATCTAAAGATGTTCTTATAGTTATGGACAATATGAACACGATGATAATTCCGGTTGTGTTGGCATTTGCAGACGAGGAGAGTGAGCAGTATTTTAAAGAAAATGAACTTGATGTAAAACCGGAAGAAATTCAGGTGACAGGACCGCAATCTCTTATTACGCAGATAGAGGGGATCGTTACCCTTCCATATAATATGATAATACACGTTGACGATCCACACTTGAGTGTTATCCAACCGCAAGACCCGATGGTTTCCTACGACACCTATTCCCTTGATATCACAAAGATGGAGCCGAAGATCATCCAGAAAACGATCTCACTTATCCCGATTGAAACATCTGATGGGATCGAGATTTTTCCTTCATCTGTAAGTATAAAGGTTTCGGGAGAGCAGGAATTTGTAAGTCTTCTCGAAGAGAAAGATATTTTTGTAAAAGTAGAATTACCAGACACTTTTTACGTTGATGATGTCATCCCCGTGATTGTGGAATTACCTGCAGGGATCGATCTTCTTGGACAGACTCCCACACAAGTCCACATAAAATCAATACCAAAATAATTAATGAAAAAGCCCCTTATTCTTGCAATAGAAACATCCTGTGATGACACCTCTGCTGCACTTGTTGATGGAAATTGTGATGTGCTCTCCAATGTGATATCTTCGCAAGAGGAAGTGCACCTGAAGTATGGGGGAATCGTGCCGGAACTTGCCTCACGCGAGCATATCCGCACACTTATCCCGATCGTGGAAATGGCTCTTGAAAAAGCGGATGTTAATATAAAGGATGTCAAGGCAGTTGCGGTTTCTGCAAATCCGGGACTCATCGGTTCTTTGCTGGTGGGTGTCTCTTTTGCAAAGGGCTTGGCTTTTAGTTTGAAGAAACCACTCATTGCAGTGAATCATATTTTCGGGCATGTGTTCGCTAATTTTCTGGAACATAAAGATATTAAATTTCCATTTTTATCTCTTATTGTTTCGGGCGGACATACTGAACTGGTGATTTTCTCTTCAGCGATCAAGTACACAATACTTGGTAAAACGGTAGATGATGCAGCAGGTGAAGCATTTGATAAAATTGGGAAATTACTTGGGCTTCCATACCCGGGCGGACCACATATTGATGCTCTGGCAATTGGCGGAAATAAATCAGCAATTGAATTTCCTCTTCCTATGCTCAAGCATGATAATTTTGATTTCAGTTTCAGCGGATTGAAAACAGCCGGCATGCTCTATCTCAAAGGAAGAGATGAAATGAATGAAACTCAAATCCATGATTTTTCTTCAAGTTTCCAGTATGCGATCGTTGAAGTGCTTTTCAGGAAAACTATCAGGGCACTGGAAGAACATTCAATAAAAACTCTCCTGCTTGCTGGCGGGGTTGCTGCAAATTCTGAACTAAGAAGTACTTTTACTCAGTATTGTGCGGGTCATAATATCAATATCTATTATCCAACCGCAGAATACTGCACAGATAATGCCGCAATGATCGGCGCTGCTGCTCAGTTCAAATATATAAATAAAAAGTTTGCATCACTCGATCTGAATGCTTCCGCGGTTAAAGGTATGAAGTTGTTATGATCTTTTTCTATATTCTGTATGGCTTGGTTGCTACGTATTGCCTGTTCCTCTTATTCCTCATAGTGGGATCTTTCAGAGTTAACAGGAAAATTGTATCAACAAAGAAAAATCATTTTATTTCTGTAATAATTGCCGCACGGAATGAGGAAAAGCATCTGGCTTTCCTATTAGATAATTTACTTAAGCAGGAATATCCTCAAGATAAATGTGAGTTCATAATTGTGAATGACCGTTCGACAGATAAAACTGATTTTATTCTCAAGAATTATTCCAAAAAATATTCTCAAATCAAATACATTTCCATTCAAGATGAATTGCTCGAACTTGTCGGGAAGAAGCGCGCGCTTACCGAAGGAATAAACCATGCACAGGGAGAATTTCTTCTCTTTACAGATGCAGATTGCAGACCCTGGAAACGTTGGCTGAGTTCAATGAATGAGGTGTTCTCACGAGGTTTTGATGTGGTGGTTGGTTACTCTCCATTAAAGTGTAAGAGTAAGGGTTTTAGTAAAAAAATCATCTGCATTCTTAAAAAATTAGAGCGGCTTGCAATGTTCACCTTATCGGCTGGCAGCATCGGCTGGAACTGGGGAATTACTGCAACAGGCAGGAACTTTGCTTACAAAAAGGAAGTGTTTGAATCTATAAATGGATTTAACGGAATTGGACATATTCCATCCGGAGACGACGACCTGTTTCTCCAAAAGATAAGCAAAAGCCAATCATACAAGATCGGTTTTGCAACTCATCCGGACAGCTATGTGCCGTCTATCGAGCAGAAATCCGGTTCACAAACCTTCCAGCAGGAAAAGAGACGCGGATCAAAATGGCGATATTATCCAGCTCTAATAAAAGTGATTTCCCTCGTTACGTTTATATTTCTTTTGTCTTTAGTCGTATTTTTCGTTCTTGCTTGCATTGGAACAATACCGTGGAGAGTATTTCTCATTGCCTTTCTCTCGAAAAGTGTATTCGATCTGATAATTCTCCTGCGCGGTGCAGTCATGTTTCATGACTTCCTTCCTCTTACCGTTTTTCCCTTTGTGGAGGTTCTCTATGCGCCGTATTTTGTCGTGTTCGGATTGCTGGGCACTTTTAGTAAATACAAATGGAAAATGTAAAATTCAAAATAGAAAATGGAAAATAAGTCAATTAATACTTCTTCTCTAGTTAAGACCTTTAAATATTCCTTAATGTCCTCTATGCTCTCTGTGTTCTCAGTGGTGAAGGATATTTCCCTTGATCCTCTGCTCGATTTAATCTCTTTTTATTGACAACCATCCCTTAATCCAAGAATTCATCTCTCAATATTATGAAAGTACGAGTACTTGCAAGCGGAAGTAAAGGAAACTGCATACTGGTTTCCAGTCAGGAGTCTGCCCTTTTGGTGGATGCAGGACTGAGTTTGAAACGTCTCAAAGAGATACTTTTTGACATTGATTTCCCTATTCAGAATATTCAGGCAGTGATAATATCACATGAGCATTCGGATCATATAAAAGGCGCTGGAGCTGTGGTTCGCCATCTTGGAATTCCTTTATATGTGAATGAAAGCACATACATGGCAGGCGAAAAACGCTTTGGTCGCATTCGAGAGGTAAATTATTTCGAAAATGGAACACGGTTCACAATGCAGAATTTTTTGATCGAACCATTTTCCGTACCACACGACAGTGCGGATAATTCCTGTTTTTTGATCTCGGAGCGCAGTGGTGCTTCCAAGCTGGCAGTCCTTACGGATCTAGGATACCCGACTAAGCTGGTAAAGCAGAAAATGAAGAGTCCGAGCACTATAATCCTGGAAAGTAATCACGATATTGACATGCTCATAAACGGTCCGTATGCATGGTGGCTCAAGCAGCGTGTCAAAGGCAAGAATGGACATCTTTCAAATGTACAGGCATCTGAACTTGTTGACGAAATACTGCATGACGGTTTGAAGAATATCGTACTTGCTCATCTGAGTGAGACAAATAACGAACCTGAGTTGGCGTATCTGGCTATGAAAAATTTCCTTGATAGCAAAAATGCAACATGCAACCTGTTTGTAGCAGGACAGCATCAGCCCACTAAGTGGATCGATGTATAGATGATACCTTACATACTGCTCGTTGTTGCTTTTGTTCTACTCGCAAAGGGCGCAGATATCTTTATTCAGGGCGCTTCAAACATTGCTCAATACCTTCGTGTTTCACCGCTATTTGTCGGTTTGACTATTGCAGCGATCGGCACGAGTGCCCCGGAAGCAGCGGTGAGTATCAAAGCTTCTCTTGCAGGAGTGAACGGGATTGCGTTCGGGAATGTCGTAGGAAGTAATATTGCGAACATTTGCCTGGCGATCGGCATTGCAGCGTTGATCAAACCCCTTCATTTTGAAAGCAGCACCATCAGAAAAGAAAATCCCTTCATGATCTTCATTACTGTTCTTATGATGCTTTTCGTGATAAATTTTGCTCCTCAAAAAACAGGTTTCGTGACTGTTTCAAGATTAGAAGGCATAATCTTTCTCTTACTTTTTATTGGATTTCTTTATTATTTATACAGGATGGCACAACAAGACAGAAAAGAGAAGCAAACCCAGAATGAGGAAAGTCACACTTCGCCTTTTAAAGATATATCCCTTACTATTGTTGGAGGTGCCGCTATTGCCTTTGGCGGTCATCTTGCTGTGGAAAATGCAACAAAAATTGCGTCATTATGGGGCGTGAGCGATAAGGTCATTGGTATGTCTGTTGTTGCCTTGGGAACCTCGATCCCAGAGATCGTTACATCAATCGTCGCAGTGATAAAGGGTAAGGTCTCGATAGCGATAGGGAATATTGTCGGCAGCAATATTTTCAATATTCTATTCGTGCTTGGTATTGCCTCGACGATTAAACCAATTATTCTTGG
>JAGHCS010000219.1 GCA_021160355.1 Candidatus Cloacimonadota bacterium | reverse complement strand
TTCTACAGGAGGTATATTAAAATCAGATAGATTTATTAATAAACTATCTTCTGCTTGTAATACGAAACTACTATCTTTTCCTGTATCAAAACGAATTTGTGATTTTGGATTGTATAAGAATATTTCTCCATTAGAGTTATTTACACCTACTTCAGTATCTTTAGAATGTCCCACCGCTACTAATTGCACAAGGTCAAAATAATTACTATTATCTTGATCTTCAGTTACTTTCATCTCAATTACTTCTGAATTTTTAACTGTATTCTTCAACAAACTATAGTCAAAACAATCCTGTTCTTGATTCTCTCCAAGAGGAATAATATTATTCTCCCGTTCATTTCCACAATAAAGAGTAGGACAACCAGGTGATGGAGCAGCTCCAATACAATATATAATTATCCCAGGATAACTAACCGTTCTAATAAGACCTGAAAATGCCTCAGTATTAAATACAACTGGATAATTGTCCCATCCCTCTACATCATTAATCTTAAGTCTTACATTTCCAGCAGTAACTCCAGAACCAATTATAACACTTTTTGGGGGAATATCTAAATCAACAGTACCATTATCATTGAATTGGACATATGAAGTATAATTCAGAGGAAAAATATGTTCACCATCCTCTTCATCCCATTCTATCTTAATATTATACCAGGTATCAATATCTCCACTATAAGGTGCGTTAATATTTAACTTATAACTACGATTATAATATAACCCGCTAGTATAGTTTCCATAACGAGTAGGATATATCCCCTTTTCTCCATCAGGCCAGGGGAACAATATTGGTAAGGGGGGTTTGTTGGAAGGATTATAATTTACAGTTGTTTCTTCTGTTAAAACCCCATCTTCTGAAACCTGTATTGTGATTGGACCAGTATAATCATCTTCCAAAAGCAATCTCTTGGCAAAGTTCCAACTTGGTAAATATCCTTCTCGCGGAACACCCGAATGAAGAGCCACTTCTACATTATCCCAGATTATTTCACCACTTTCTTTTTCGATTGTTACTCTAACCTCAGGGTCAAATGGATTATGAGTAATATAATAAAGTGAAATTTCCTTATTTTCTTCATCAGATACTGGATTTGTATATTTATAGAAATAACTGTTCAATGTATAGATTTCAGGATTAAGTTGCCCGGTTTCGCATGCAAACCAATACATTAATCCTGCAGTAACCCTAATTGCATAAGGAATTAAAACATCATACATTGCTTTACAATTAATATCATTTATTTCATTTGTTAATGTAGGTGCTCCCAGTGTTGGAATAATATCAGATAGACCGGGAATAGTTGAGTCATAATTATCATCACCATTAACTTTCCCATCAGCATAATGATCAGTAATCTGATTCATAAAATACATCAAATAATATATCGGGTCCTCATGAACATATGGATCAATGAACATTTCGCCGTTATCATAAATCTCTTGAGCAGTCCAGGTATGATAATTATTATGATAATCCATTTCATTTTCTTCAAAATAATCACTATACATTCCCATTGTTCCTGCATGTGATGTGCAGTGAACATGAGCCGGAACAGACATATCTTGTAGTAAGTGACACATTCTACCAAAAAGTTCACAAGTAAATCCTTTTCCAAGCCACGAGGCAGGCCAAGAGGGTTCACTTACCCAATACCATTCTCCATCAATTGCACTACGATAACTAATAGCGGTAACTGTCCCTTCACAATTAAATAGTTCTATTAAAGAAGGAATAGAGAAATCGTTAGCTAGTGCAATATATGTACATCCTTCCCACATTAGTCCTGGTTCTGTATAGATCCAACGTTGATCATAATCTCCACTTATATACTTTCTAATTTTTTTCATTGCATTTTCTGAGATAGTAAACTCCCAAGTAGATTGCCCAAGAGCACCATGAATTGTATCAGTTAAGTGTGTTTGTGCATCTTCTCCATTATCAGCATCCCAAAAATGAGTAATAGTAGTGTGAGCGGCTCTGTTGTCTTCTGGGTCTTGAAATCCAAAAAGAAGATCTTCAACCCAAGGTGGGACATCATTATAATTTGGTCTCCTCCAAGTACCATAATGATAAACCATATCATATTCATCTTCTGTCCATGCTCCTGCAACTATTCTACAATCACCCCATGACAAAACAGGATATCCACTACTATTTTCATCTGTCCCAACAAAATATTCCATTTCATCAAGCCCTTCAGGGAATGACATTTGAAGCAAATTAAATGCTTCTCTTGTGATATGTTGATGTAATTCTTGTTTGTGGGCAAAAACTTTGACACTCGTCATCAATAAAATTACCAGAAATATTTTGATACAATATAGCTTTTTCATAACTTTTTCTCCTTATATCATAGTTTATTTAATATTTCATTGTCATGATAAAACTTTAAATCTCTGTTTTTTTATTCCTGCAAGTTGAAGAAGAACTGATAGATATTTAAAAGCAATACGATATGTTTAAATTTACAACCAAGATTTTAATACCTACATCTAAAGAAATTCGTAAATATGAGCTATCAGGGATCTTAGTACTAATTCCACATCCCAATGCTATATTTGGGAAAAGGCCTTTATATTTTGTTTTCTTGGAATCATTGGTATTAGGGCCGCCGGGATTGCCAAAATCTATCAATGGTTCTCTAATTGTATAATCAACTCCTCCATTCGCTAACCAAAAGAAACCTTCCCTGCTTTTTGAAATGAAATTATTATATTGAAATAATATGCCAGTAGCTAAAAACCCTTTCCATTTATGATAATGAAAAAACCAAATATCTTCTTGCATTCTCTTTTTATGCAAATAAAACTTACCAAAACCAAATGAACCCCCATAAAGTAAAAAAGGTGAAGCTTTCAAATAGATAAACGAATCCTTTGTCCGTTTGTTAAAGGTTTTGGTGTTGTCTCGAAAAAAACTTTGCGAATCATTAATTGAGTTTCCTTCTTTATTCATTGTTGAAATAAGTACATTTGATTGACAACCACTAAAAAAACAACTTCTCTTTATTTCAATACCATTCGGAGTTATACTGGTGGACGAATTTTCCTCAGCAAAAGCAAATGAACACAATACTAGGCTTATCAT
>JAGHCS010000264.1 GCA_021160355.1 Candidatus Cloacimonadota bacterium | reverse complement strand
TACAATATCCGTAAACCAATGTATAGGTACATCTCTGTAATTTTGTATTGTTAGATATACCTCAATACTATCATCAGGAACCATAATTGTATCAATATAAGAAGGTGATATTGAAATTGTAGACAAAGAAGATATCTCTAAATTTAAAGTACTGGATGGTGGAATATTAACCATTTCTACTATTGGACAAAAGTAACTAATATAATAAGTAAAAATGTAATTACCAGGTATCATTGGGAAAATTGTAAATTCACCATTTTCATTTGTATAAGCATTATAATATAAATCCCCACTTATAGCATTAACAGTAACACCTTCTATGGGATTACCAGAACTATCGGTTGCTGTTACTGCCAATGTGCTGTAAGATGGTACTACCCACGGATAGTAAACAATTACATCATAAATATACCAATAATTGAAATTATATGTATCACCACCATGGGAACGGAACTTAATTTGAATTGTCTCACCTGCAAACTGATCCAGATAAGAATATTCCCAAATAGTTCCACCAGATATACCCCAATCATTATTATAGTCCAAATCCCATTCAAATATCAAAGTTTCTTGTCCATCATTAACAATCCAAATTTCCATCACTTCTCCCATATCTGGAGCAAAATCATGTATAAACATATTTACACTTAAAGTAATTAAAGTTGCTCCATAGGGTATACATATTTCTGGAGAAATAAGTGACATATCATAATTGGTTACTGGTGGTGACCAGCTTAATTTTGCTGCTTCGCAATCAGAATCCCATTCCCAATTATTCGGAATTAATGGATCTTCTCTCCACCCAGTTAAATGCCAATCTTCATAAAATGTTTCATAAAATCCATCAATTATATATGATATAGCAGTATCTATATTTGAATTTACTGATTCTCCTCCTGAATATACTGCTGTTGCCCAGTATGTATATTCAGTTCCTAAATAAACCATATAATCACAATATGAATTTTGAGTATTATCTAAATATACATATCTTCCGAGATCACTCCGATATAGATAATATCCAATAAGGTTATAATTTCCTTGAGATGGTTCATCCCAACTGAGTTCGATACGACCATTATTTCCTATTGCATCAAAGTTAGTTGGTGGAGGAAGAATTGTATCTTTAATAGCAATATTTGTATCAGCAAAAGAGAATTCTGAACCTATTAATATAATTGCAATAAATAGGAATAATATTTTCTTTTTCATCATAAGCCTCCCTTTTTCCTTTAATTATTTCTTAAAAACTTAAATTTTATAGTCAAGAAATATTATTTTTGATTTTATGTGATATATTTATTATGGTTAAACTCCTATTTACTCAATAATTATTTTAACAAAATACATTTCTTGGTATCAATTATTTTATTGCCAATTTCTAATTGATAAAAATATAAACCTGAACTTACTGGGTTGCCCTTCTCATTTTTTCCATCCCATATTATATTTGTCATTTGTAATTTGTTATTTGTCATTGAGTAAATAGTTCTTACGAGTTGTCCTTTTATATTATAGATTTTTATCTCAGCGTCCTCTGGGTCTCTGTGGCTAAGAGAAAAAGAAATTGTTGTTGAAGAATTGAAAGGGTTGGGATAGTTCTGGTTTAATTGGGTAGATATAACAGGAACATCATCAACACCTGATTCAATTATAGTAAGTGTAACTGGAATAGTAATTGTCCCCACATCTGGTTCAGATGTAAATATAATATCAGCTGTTAAGACTGTTCCTGGTGTTTGGCCAGTTCCATCAAATGTTAATTCAATTAGAGAACTATCTCCTGGTTCAAGTGTTCCAGAACTTGGATAAATAAATAACCAAGAAGAATCTTGATGACTGTGTTTTGAAGGAATAGTAGGATTAAAAATAAATTTATTCATTTCTTTTAGAGATAATGTTTCAATACAATTTGGACATTCATTTAATTCCTTATTAAAATTGATACAAGCAAACCAATCAAATGTTATTAACCCATTATTTTTAGCTGTTAGGTTAGTAGTAAAAACTTCATCTATATTAATTGTTGTATCAATAAATTCTGGGGTTACAGTTAAATAATTTATATGACCAATAAGATCTAATGTAATTGTATCACCTGGAGGGATTTCTAAAATAGTCTCAAAATTAGAATATCCTGCTTTTGTAAACAAAACATAATATGTGCCCGGTAACATTGGGTTTATTGCATATTCACCATTCTCATCTGTTAATACATTATAATATATGCTTCCATGATCGATATCCTCAGCATGAACAGCAAAACCTTCAATGGGAAATCCCGGACCCTCTGTAACACTTCCGACTAAAGCCCCATAATCCGGCTGGAGTTCTATATATGAAGATATCGAATAAATATTCCAATAATTAATATTATAAGTACTATCACCATAAGCTCGGAATTTGTACTGGCATAATTCTCCATTATACTGATGTATACTCTCATATACAAAATCTGTACCACCTGGACTACCCCAATCATCATTTTCATCCATATCCCAATGCCAGATAACATCTTCTAAGGAATCATGTACAATAATAATCTCAAAAACCTCACCTGAGTCTTCAGGATAGTCATTTGCATACATTGAAATAGTTATTTCCGAACTTGTTGAAAATTCAGGAATAATGAATCCAGGTGAGATAAGGGAATGGTCAAAGTTTATTACCGGAGGTGACCAGTTGAAACAAGCATATCCAAGTGACCAATACCAGTTAGAAGTATCCGGTTCCTCAGTCCAACCCATTAAATGATAATCTGTCTCAAAATCCTCCCACGAATAAATAATATTCCAAGGTATTGTTGAATCAGAATTCGATGGTTCAGACTCTCCTTCTTCATATACTGCTGTCACCCAATATGTATATTCTGTTTCTACAAAAACCATATAATCGCTATAAGAATAATATCGATAAGTTATGTCACTTAAAAAGAATAATAATCCGATATCTTCACGATATAAATTGTAACCAATTAGATTATAATTGCTTGGAGATGGTTCATTCCAACTAAGATGAATAGAACACCAACCTCCTATTGCATAAAAATTATTAGGTGGAGGAAAAATTGTATCTTTAATAGCAATATTTGTATCAGCAAAAGAGAATTCTGAACCTATTAATATAATTGCAATAAATAGGAATAATATTTTCTTTTTCATCAT
>JAGHCS010000224.1 GCA_021160355.1 Candidatus Cloacimonadota bacterium | reverse complement strand
GCTAAATTTGCTAAAGAAGTAATATTATAATCATATTGGAAATATTTTATATCTTGCTAAAAAACTTTACTAATTATTTTGATGACTGGAATTATGCCATAAATCATACATAAAAATTTATAAAACTATGAAAAAAATTAGATTCTTTATTTTAGTAGCTCTATTTACTTTTTGCACAACATCTGCTTTTGCTCAAATCGAGTATAACTATATTTCCGATATTGAAATTACTGGAAATATCAATGTAAACACGCAGCTTATCAAATCTGCATCAGGCTTGGCACTTGGACAGATATTTTCTCCTGACAAGGTAACCAAAGCAATACAGAACATTTATAAGCTTGGGCTATTCAGCAATATTCAAATTGATAAAGTTCAGGATGACAAGGGTGTGAGGATCATCATACTGGTTTCTGAATATCCAATTGTACAGGATTGGAAAATTACCGGTAACAAAAAGATACGTCTTGATGAAATAAAGAAGCAATTCAGGCTTGTTCGCGGTGATTATTGGTCAGGTGAGCGAAAGCTTGATATCAAGAATAAAATTCTTGAACTTTATTTTTCGAAGGGATACAGACTGGCGGTAATCACTTTCAAAGAAGAACCTGTAGCGAGTAACAGGATTGATCTTACCATTGTCATAAATGAAGGGAACAAAGTTGTGATTCGTGAGATCAGCTTCAAGGGTAATGAAAAAGTTACGGAAAAGAAACTCCGCAGGATCATCAAGACAAAAAAGAGTGGGTTTCTGCGCTCAGGAGTGTACGATCAGGAAAAATTTGATGAAGATCTGACTCGCGTTGTTGATTATTACAATTCCAAGGGGTACATTGATGCAGCAATCATTGATTGGGAACCCAAATATGACGAAAACGGACGACTGTTTCTGACGATAAATGTATACGAAGGCAATCAATACAGGATTGGCACAATATCAATAGAAGGTAACACATTATTCAGCAAAGAAATCCTTCTTCGTCAGCTTAAGTTTGAAAAGAATGAGATCTTTAACAGGGAAGAATTTGATGAAAAGCTGAATGGTATACGTTCTATGTATTATGAAGAGGGGTATATCTATTCAACTGTCTCTCCTCAAATCAATCCCCGGGGAGATATTGTAAATATCAACATCTTTGTGCAGGAAAACAATCGCGCAAAGGTCAGGCAGATCTATGTCGAGGGAAATAAGAAGACAAAAGAGAAGATCATCCGAAGGCAGCTTGCAATTGTGCCGGGTGATTATTTCAGGCAGTCTTTGCTGATACAAAGCCAGAGGAATATATATAATCTTGGATTTTTCGAACCTAATATTGGGCTGGATTACCAGCCAATAAATGACGACGGAGATATCGATCTCATATTCCAGCTTGAAGACAAAGAATCCGGCACCGCAAATATGGGTGTAAATTATGACGAAGAAGATAAACTCACAGGATTTCTATCCTTCGCTCATAATAATCTCTTTGGAAAAGCATGGGGTTTGAAATTAACCTGGGAGTTCAGCGGTTCGAAGCAGGAATATGATATCAGCTTTACCAATCCTTATTTTTATGATACAAATGTTCTGATCGGCGCAGATGTCTATCATCAAAGAAATGATTGGAAAGATTATAATTATAAAGTAGTAAAATCCGGAGGTGGTTTCCGCATTGGAACAAAGATTCCCTGGGTCAATTATGCGAAGGTCACTACGGGATATTCAATAACCCAGAAACAGTATAGTATTTTGGATAAGAATGATGATGTTTCTACTTCTCTGCAGGATCTGGTTGATAGGGGAAAAATACTGACGAGTACTGCCTTTCTCACCATAGAACGAGACGACAGAGATAATGTGTTCCGTCCTAGTGAAGGTTCGCTTGTGCGCTCATACACAGAACTTTCAGGAAGTATTCTTGGCGGAAGTGAAAATTATATTAAAGAAATAATTCAAACAAACTGGTATTTGAAGCTTTTCTGGAAATTCTCGCTTGGTATGCGCTGGAGAGTAGGCTATGTGAAAGCATTTGGCGATACAAAAGAAGTGCCGCCCGATGAACTTTTCTATCCCGGAGGTACCGGCGCAGATGGTATTCGAGGATATCCCGATAATAGTGTTGTTCCCGAAGATCAGGATGGAGGTAAGGCAGAATTTATCACATCCAGTGAAATCACATTCCCAATTTCGGGTGATCAGATCATCGGAGTGATGTTTTTTGATGCAGGAAATTCATACAATTACCTCTCAGAGATCAATGCGCAAAAACTTAAAAAAGGAATTGGAATGGGTGTTCGTATCATGTCACCCATGGGACTTCTCGGATTTGATTATGCCTACGGTATGGACAGAAAAGTAAATAACAAATGGCAGTTCCATTTTCAGTTTGGCTCAACGTTTTAAAAAAATAATTTTATATATATAATAAGGAGATGTTATAATGAAGTTCAAAGGTATTATCATTGCGATGTTATTGATCTTGATACCTATCATGGGATTTGCTGCACAAAAGATCGGCGTGATAGATGTCGATAAAGTGTATAATGATTTTGAAGAAAAGAATATTGCGGAACAGCAATTCTATCAGGAATCAGACCAATGGGAAAAAGATCTGGATGAAAAAGAAGCAGAAATAACCCGTTTAAAGAATGAATATGAAAACCTTCCTCCAATCGTTTCCAAAGATCGTCGCGAACAGAAATTGGCAGAGATCGAACAAAAAGAGACTGATTTCTATAATTTGGCTAATGATTATCGTAATAAGGCGATTGAACGCCAGATGGAGCTTCTTGCACCTATCAGTGAAAAGATAGTTGCTGCAATCAATGAAGTCGCAGAAGAAAACGGCTTGGATATTGTGCTCAACACTATGCAGGGTGAAGTCGTACTCTACATCAAAAATGAAGATATTGATATCACAGAAGCTGTTATTGAGAAGTTGAATATCAACGCTACCCCAGCGCCAAAAGAAAAAACTGAGGAATGAAGCAATTCGCGTTAACCCTCCCACTTGAACAGCTTGCTGCGATCGCAGAAGGTCAACTCGTTAAAATTCGAGAATGTACTTGTAATGCAGTTGCCTCTCTTGAAGAAGCAGATGAAAATACTGTGGTCTTTTTTCAGGATCCGAAATTTGAGAAAGCATTTGCAGAATCACAAGCAGGCGTTTTCATTATTCCTGATACATTAGATCTGAACACATTACCCAAACGAAATTATATCACCTGTTCAAAGCCCTACTTCTCATTCTTAAGGATCGTGGCTTTTTTCTTACAATCAACTCAAAAGCCGGTCAAGGGAAGGGATATTCATCCCACTGCAATAATTGCGGACTCAGTAACAATTCCGGATAATATATTCATTGCTGCCAATGCCGTGATCGGAGAGAATGTTGTTTTGGGAGACTTCTCAGCAATTCATGAAAACGTTGTAATAAAAAATGATGTGATCATTGGTGAAAGGTGCTGTTTCTATTCCGGAGTGACCATTTACAGCGAAGTACAAATAGGATCTGAGGTGAGTATTCACGCAGGGAGTGTGATCGGTTCGGACGGATTTGGTTATATATGGGATGGAAAGAAGCATCAAAAGATACCCCAGATAGGAAGAGTCATTATTGAAGATGATGTGGAGATCGGTGCGAATGTAACTGTGGATAGGGGAGCCCTTGGTGATACGATAATTCGTAAAGGATCAAGAATTGATAATCTCGTTCAAATCGCTCATAATGTGGAAGTGGGGGAATATTCAATCCTCTGTTCACAAGTCGGGATTGCAGGAAGTTCAAAGGTTGGGAATAACTGCATCTTTGCAGGGCAGGTCGGTATTGCAGATCATGTGAACATAGGCAGTAATGTCAAAATCGGCGCTCAATCCGGAGTTCCTAATGATATTCCGGACAATAAGACCGTGCTTGGCTATCCTGCAATGGATATCGGCTTGCAAAGAAGGATTCTCGCTTCATTAAAAGAATTACCCGAAATGCGTAAATACTTCCATCAATTGAAAAAGAAGGAAGACAATAATGTACATTCATGAAAATCAACAAACAATTAAGGATTCAATAAGCTATACTGGCATCGGCTTGCATACCGGGACCATCAGTACAGTCACATTTAAACCTGCACCGGAAAACACAGGTATAATTTTTCGTCGGACAGATTTGCCGGGTCAACCGGAAATTCCTGCGGATATACAACATGTAAAAAGCCTGGATCGAGGAACGAATATAGGCATCAAAGATGCAACAGTTGCGACAATCGAGCATGTGCTTTCTGCAATAAAAGGGCTGGAAATCGACAATATCTATGTGGAAATTGATGGAGAGGAAATTCCTGTAGCGGACGGCAGCGCTATCGAATTTGTGAAAGCGCTCAAAAAAAGCGGAATTGTCAAACAGAATGCTGAACGTAAGTATCTTGAGATCAAAAAGCCGCTTTCTTTTTCTGTACCGGAACACAATGTCGATGTTGTCGTTGTACCTTCTGAATCTCTGAAAATAACATTCTTCATTGATTTTGATCATCCTAATCTTAAACCGCAATACACCTCAATGGTATCTCTCAAAGATGAATATGAAAAAGGATTTGCCTCTGCAAGAACTTTCTGTTTTATTAATGACATCAAACAGCTCAAAGCAGCAGGGCTTATCAAGGGTGGGAGTCTTGATAATGCACTCGTAATCGGCGATGAAAGTCTCTCTGATAAAGATATTGATGAACTCCGCGCTCTTTTTAATATGAAGGATGAGATCAATCTCAATGAACACAAGCTACTCAATTCCACTCCCTTAAGATATTATAATGAATTTGTACGGCATAAAGTTGTTGACCTCATTGGTGATCTTGCACTTCTGGGCATCTCTGTAAAAGGGCATATTCTTGCTGCACGTTCCGGACATAGAACAAACATCGAGCTGATAAAAAAAATCAAGCAACAGTATGAGAATGAAATATTAAAAGCAAAGTATCAAAAAAAGGAAGCGAGTGGCGTTGTCTTCGATAATGAGGCAATCCAAAGAATACTTCCACATAGATATCCTTTTTTGCTCGTTGATAAGATCATTGATTTCACGCCCGGAGAATCGATCGTCGGCATCAAAAATGTTACAATAAATGAACCCTTTTTTCAAGGACATTTTCCGGATCATCCTGTTATGCCCGGAGTGCTCATTGTAGAAGCAATGGTTCAAACAGGTGGTATTCTCGTTCTTAATGAATGTCCGGATCCTCGTGATTTTATAGCGTATTTTCTATCGATAGATAAAGTTAAATTCAGAAAACTTGTTGTTCCCGGGGATAGATTGGAATTTCGAATGAGATTAGTACGGTCGCGTGTCGGGGTACATGTGATCGAAGGCAAAACTTATGTAGATGACAAATTGGTCTGCGAAGGGGAATTAAAAGCAAAATTAATCAAAAAAAATGACCCAAATAATTCATCAAACAGCAATAATTGATCCAAAGGCACAGATCGGAAATGATGTAGAGATTGGACCTTTTTCAATTATTGGACCAAAAGTAATACTCCATGACGGAGTAAAAATATCGTCAAATGTCGTGATAGATGGTCGCTCGAGCATTGGAAAAGGGTGCAGAATTTTTCATTCTGCTGTAATTGGCACTGAGCCCCAGGATCTTAAATATGCTGGAGAAGACACTGCAGTTGAGATCGGCGAATACACGCTCATAAGAGAATTTGCTACTGTTAATCGGTCCACTAATATCGACCAGCCAACCAGGGTTGGAAGCCATTGCCTGCTCATGACTTATAGCCATGTTGCCCATGATTGCCAGCTTGGTGACCAGGTTATAATGGCGAATTCTGCTAATCTGGCAGGACACGTTATCATTGAAAATAATGCAACGATTGGCGGTATAACTCCGGTTCATCAATTTGTTCATATTGGCTGCTATTCCTTTATTGGTGGGCTTTCGCGTGTAAGTCAGGATGTGGCACCCTATACTCGTGGAGCAAGTATCCCCTATAAAACAGTCGGGCTTAACTCGGTTGGTTTGCGACGAAATAACTTTTCTCCTGAAACAAGAGCAACATTAAAGAAGCTGTACAAAATATTCTATAATTCAAATCTTAATACTAAACAGGCATTAGAGAAAATTATGGCTGAAATAGAGATGATCGATGAAGTAAAACATTTTGTTGAATTTGTGGGAAATTCAGAACGTGGAATTGCCAAGTAAAAATTTTATATTTTTTTTATAAAAAAAATTGACAGAGTAAGTAGTGACAGTAACTTATGGTTTGCATATAGCAAAAAATGATGCGGAGGCACATATGACAAAACAAGAGTTAATGGAGAAAGTCGCTATGAGTGCAGACATTTCCAAGAAGAAAGCTGGTGACGCTGTTAATTCTGTATTTGATAGCATCAAGTTAGGACTTGAAAAAGGTGACAAGATCACTATGGTAGGCTTCGGAACATTTAGTGTGGCAAAAAGAGCTGCACGTATGGGTCTGAATCCTGCAACTGGTGAAAAGATTCAAATCCCTGCAACTAAAGTTCCCAAATTTAAAGCGGGTAAAAAACTTAAAGAAGCAGTTAAATAATCACCATTTATACGAGCAAGGGGCTAGCCCCTTGCTTTTTTTATTAAAACCATTCGGGGTTATACATGAAGTTTAATGTTCATAGAAATCAAATTTTACAAAAAGTCCAATTCATCAATAGCATTGTACCAGTAAGAAATCCTTTGCAGATACTCACCAATATTCTCCTTGAAGCAAATGGTGAGATGGGAAGCATTCGCCTTGCTGCTACTGACCTTGAGGTTTCAGCAGTGACAGAAATAGAATGCAATGTACTTGAATCCGGGAAAATTGCAATTCCCGCTAAAAATTTTACGGATATTATTCGTGCGCTTCCTGATGATGAAATTCACTGTGAGCTTGATAACAAGATGCTCAATATTAAGTGTCAGCATAGTGAATTCAGTCTGATATATGCAGACCCGGAAGATTTCCCTGAAATTCCCGACAGAGAATGGGGAAACAGTTTTACTATGGATGCCGGTCTCTTTTCAAAATTAGTTGAGAAAACATCATTTGCAGTATCAGAACACATTGGTAGACCCGCTTTCTCAGGTATTCTCTGGGAGCTGGATGCCAAAAAGCAAAAAATGATTGCTACAGATGGAAAACGATTAGGAAAATTCGAAACTGCATTGACTTTGGATACGGACAAGATCGATATTATTATGCCAATAAAAGGTGTGAATCTGGTTAGAAGAATTATCCATGCTGACCAGCCCAAGATTAAGATATTACCAGAAGAAAGCGCTATCAGCTTTGAATATGATTCATATAAAATTTATTCACGATTGATTGAAGCGAATTATCCCGACTACGAAGCAGTAATACCCTACGATAATTCAAAAATAATTGATATCGAAGTAGAACCTCTCATTAAAGCGATTCAGCGAGTATCCCTGCTTGCTTCCGAGGATAATTTTAAGATCGTGTTCAATTTTTCAAAAAATCAACTTAAAATTCACTCCGAAGATATCGATAAGGGATCAGCTGAAGAAGTTCTGGAAATAGAGAATGATTTCGAAAAATTCCAGATCGGCTTTAACTATAAATATTTAATTGAAATACTCCAGCTTGTGGATACGAAGATTGTACAAATAAAATTTGAAAACTCACTTGATCCTTGTATTTTCTATAATATCGAATATCCAGAAGATCAAAAAAACCTATTCCTCCTCATGCCATTGAGACTCGCGAACGATTAATTAGAACAGTCAAAAAAACTTTTAAAAGCATCTGTGATCTTGCAGATGCTTTTTTCATTTTCGCTTAGGTTTTCTCTTGGCAACACTTTTATTTCTGATCTCATATTTTCTAAATAATATATAATTCTGTTTGTATTTTTGAAGGGGGATCTTGATACGCAACCGCACAGAATCATTATTGTATCGCTTTTCAATAATTTCCGCATTATCAAAAAGATAGGAAATAAACTTTTGCTCTTGGTTTGGGATTTTAAGAATAATATTTTTCTTGCTATGAGCTAACTTCTTTGAGATTGCATTTTCGATATCATCGAAATTTTCACCTGTTCGAGCAGAAACAAAGGGGGAATCAGGATAATCAATTCGAAGCTTCTTTTTCATGAACATATATTGATTTCGCGGAAGAAGATCGATTTTATTAAAAACCAATATCATTTCTTGATGATCTGCTTGAATTTCTTTCAGAGTTTGAGACACAGTATCCATATATTCAAATAATTTATGGTGTGAAATATCAACTACGTGCAGCAGCAGGTCTGCTTCAATAACTTCCTGCAAGGTCGCGTGAAAGGAAGCGATCAGGTAAGGCGGTATTTTTCTGATAAAACCTATTGTGTCAGAAATGACGATGCGCTCTTTTGTTTCGAGAGTTTTTGATCTTGTAATGGTTTCTAACGTTGCAAAAAGCTGATCTGCAGTGTAAAGATGAGACGAGGTAAGTCTATTTAAGACCGTGCTTTTGCCGGCATTTGTATATCCAACAAGACTCACAGAGAATATATCTTTTCTGCTTTTTCTTTTTGTCTTGCTTATCTGTTCAATGCCTTCAAGCTTTGATTTAAGATGTGTGATTCTATCATTTATTCGGCGTCGGTCGATCTCAATTTGTTTCTCACCTGGACCGCGGAATCCAATACCGCCTTCAATTCTGGAAAGATGCGTCCACCGACCTTTTAATCGGGAAAGATTATACTGCAATTGTGCGAGCTCAACCTGTAATTTGCTTTGCTTTGTTTGTGCGTGCTGGGCAAAAATATCAAGAATTAATTGTGAGCGGTCTATGATACGCTTCTTTGTAGCTTTGGATAGATTCCTGTCCTGGGAAGGAGTGAGATTGTCATCAAAAATAATGATGTTCGCATCTTCTCTTCTGGCAAGTGCACCGATTTCTTTTGCTTTACCCGAACCAATAAAATATGCAGGATGAGGTTTTGGGCGTATTTGGGTTTCTATAGCTGTGACAATGACATTTGCAGTCCGTGCCAGATGTTTAAGCTCCTGAAGAGATTCTTCAACATCATAGGATGTTCTGCCTTCTGTTTGTAAGCCAACCAGTATTGCTCTGTCAGTTTTATTTTCGATAGTATGTATAGAGTACCTCAGATGTGATTTTAGCGTACAAGTACAATTTTTTGATAAACCTCCTCAGAATTTTCAGTATGTGCTTTTACAAGATAAATTCCTGAAGGAACTGCGTTTCCATTAATATCTGTGCCATCCCATGTTACCGAGATTTGATGATCTTGAGAAGGATTAGCAATAGGCAGCTCTTTTACTTTTTGCCCTTTCATGTTATAGATTTCCAAATATGCAACTTCATGGAGATTTGCTGTCTCGAAACTGATCGTTGCGGCAGTATTAAAAGGATTTGGAAAACTCATCACACGATACCCGAACTTATGAGCAATTTCCGGGAATTCATCAATTGCAACAAGATCAAGATCGAGTAATACACAAAGAGCGATAGGATCGATCTCACCCTGGTTGGTCGTGCCATCATACACAAATCTTCCATGTGACATATAGTGCAAAGCCATAAAGGGGAACGTCATCGAAGAACCCTGTATGGGATTGTGAATCACAGCCATACCCATATTTTGAGTTCTTCCGCAAATAGTACAGTCTTCAACGCCGTAAACAAGCAGAGGTTCAATATAAATTGAATCGGTAGGCGGAGTAGTGCCGGAAGGAATAACAAGCAATTTTGAGATATTTTCTATAAGTGCTTGTGATATCTCATGCCCATCATCAATACCAATATCATGTGTGTAAGGGTTATCAATTTCCATATCAAAGTATAGCTCAGCAGTGTTGTTCAATCCGTCATTATCAGTATCATCTGGTGTGGCAAGTGCATGATGCAGGGTGTCGAGCGGTGCGATTGTCTTGTTAAGTAGGGCAATATCAATGCGGGTGGTGTCATCCTCAATAATATAGGAAAACGAGCCATGCTCCATAAAATGAAGCGCTATATAAGGGATATCGATCTCCAGCACGTGCATCGGATTGTGAACCGTTACATATCCCATATTTACAGTTACACCGCAGACGGGACAGTTATAAAATCCATAAGCGGGATGTTCGATCACATAGCATGAATTTGCTGAAACTCCTCTTGGTAAACTGTCGATTATAGCTTTATTATTTTGGGCAATAGTATGTGTTTCTCCGCTTGGGAAAACACCGGTTATCAATTCTTCGCTGTTGGTGAGATAGTCATTATCTTCATCGCCCGGTACAGGAACCCAGTGTAAATCGGCATGGAGATGAGAGAGAGTACCAAGTGAAAATGTCACTGCAGCTGCATAGGGAAGTGCTTTCTTGAAAAATTGTATAAAAGGTGAATGTAAATTGTGTGAAAATTCCAGTGCGTATAATTCCTTACATTCGTTAAATATTGATTCATATAATGGGAAAAGGGAGGGAGATATTCTGCATTCTGGACAGATCCAGTGGAAGAGGAGTTTTTGTTCCTTATCTATGTACGGATTTGGGGTGTATCCATTATGAATAAAATTTTCTACACAGCAGGAAGGATATCCAAAAAGAAATCCTTCGATCTTACGCTGTGTGTGAGTGAATCTAAGCGGTTTGTAATCAAAATGATGTGTATATGCTGAAAGATATCTCGAGCTTGTACTGAAAACAAACTCATCAATTTTTTTTCCGTTGTCACAAAATCTGGTAACAGGTTCTAAAACAAGATCAAACTTTTTGAGCGTCTGCTTCTCTCTGTAGCCGAGAGATTTCTCCCAACGGCTAAGGGGTTTCACCTTACGCGAAGTTAGCAAAGCCAGATAGAGAAGCTGAAAACGCTGGTCATGCAAAAAGTTATCTTTTTTCATGTTACCTCCTGATAAGTTGGAGATTAGTAATAATTGTTGATTGCTCTACGCAATCACACATCCTATTTAAGAAAATGACAGATATCATTATCGCAAAATAATGATCTTTCCTAAATGAGTAGCTCTATTCTCCAGAACAATATTCGAGAAGTATATTCCACTGGGAACAGGAATTCCGTGTTCATCAAAACCATTCCAATATGTGCGAGTAAAATTGTCAACAGGTTCTTGAGCAAGGATTGTTTTGATATGCTGTCCTTTGGAATTATATATGAAAATTTGTATAGCTTTATTACTGCTAGGACGATATAAAGAAAAGCAAACAGTTCCGTGAATATCGGGGATAAAAGGATTGGGAGATATGCTTTGAATAAGATTCTCATGCATTGATGGCTCATTTACAGAGACATTATCGAACGTGACCGTCATTGAAGCGGATGTTTCATTCATAGAGCAGTCCCGGGCGATCACTTCAAGAATATACTGCCCATCTGGAAACTGACTTGTATCCAGGTTCTCATCTTGATCGTACTGGGTGATGACAGAATCGCCATCGGAATTTGTGATGATATGATAATATTCTCTGTTTGTATAATCTCCGATTGAATAGCATGTTCCATCTCGTGAGTATAAAGTATAAAGGACCATGTTGTCAAATGAGCCAGACAAGTAGGTGTCCAGAGGCATATCCCAGGCAAAGGAGAAACGCTCATAAATAGTTGAACCGGGATTGCTTGCAGGATGCAGTTTGAATCTCATATCCCACACATCGATTCTCCAGGTAGAGTTTGCAATATCATGACATTTTGCTATGATATCGATTTCTCCCATTAAATTGTTGGGATCGAGATATATACCATTTTCAGTTCGGAAAGCAAAGAGATTTGTACCATATGCATTTTCAAATACAGGCGGAGTGCTATCTGTGAAATTTATTACATCGGGAAGTGGATTATCAGTTGTCCACCAATTTCCAGACCATGTTGAACCGGAACAGGTAATACGAGCAAAATGTATATGTGTGAAGTCGTAATAACCCCACGGATAAAGTGTTCCGAGAAAATTACCTACTTGAACCTGATCTCCAACCATGTAGGGAATTGAGCTCTGATTGAGATGTGCATAGAGATATCCCTCGGATTCTGCGGAAGTATTTTCGTTGGAAATGCCGATCCTCCAGTAGGCAGAGCCCCCTGTTGTGAGTATTGCCTTTATGTAACCCGATTTTACTACGTACACGTTCTCATAGTCATCTCCAAGAAAATCGACACCCGGATGAAGATAGGGATTACCTCCGTACTGCTGAATCTCCGCATAACTGTTTCCGATGGGAAATGGATATGTAATCATTCCGTACTTAAGAGGTGCGATAATTGTCTGATGCGTTTTTGTCTCGGCAAATGTGAAGTTAGTTTTGTCTTGTTGAGTAATAATTTTTTTGTTTTCAAAATGATACATAGTAAATTCAAAGGAGTTTTCTCGCTCTTCTCTTTCAACGAAATAGAGTTCCGAATTGATAATTTTGATTTCAAAAAGCGTTTTTCGGGATGTATAAATTGGAATGAGTTTTCCTTGTGAAAGAATGTATATCGAGTTTCTGTCGCATATCACAGGTTTATGGTTCCAGAAAAGAATGCTATGTGGATTGTCTTGTACTAAGATTGAATCTGATTTGTAGATTATTGTACTTTTTTCAGAATTATAGTAAACAGGATTACCGAAATCATCAACAGCAAAGATAATGGAGCCGGGATACTGTTGCATCTCAGTGGCATCAGCTTTGAGAACAGCAACCTCTTCTCCATCAAAAAATGCAATATATTCTCTGTTATCAGATAAAGAAATATTAATGATCTTATTATAAGTATTCTTAAAGAAAAGTATTCCATTGTGATCATAAAAACGAAGCACAGATGAAACATTGTCCTCAATGGTAATAAGTGTAATATATCCGGAAGTAGTGCGCATAAAAGAATTTCCTTCAAACGCATGACCATCACATCTGATAGTGTATACGCCATTCTCCATGCTGTAACTGATATCTTCTTTCTCGATTTCGTGAGTAATGTGACCAAACTGATTTAGTGCGATTGCAAAGCAATTTATTGTTATAAGAAATATGAGTATTATTGAGAGCAAGAATTTTTTTATCATTATGTTGATCTCCGAAAATTTATGTTTGATATTAGAGTAAACTATTGTAAGCATGTCAAGAGAAAAGTGCTGCAAAATTTGACGTAAGAATTACCTGCTTTTAACTCTGAACATATTATTATTTAGAAAATATAATAAAATAAGTAACACAAGAAAAAATGAGTATAAAAAAAATTAATGAAAACCCCGGATTTGTATAAATCAAGTACTCTGTACCTCTGCTTGGCATGGCGTATCCCGATTCATCGGGAGAAGACAGCTGTCCTATGTGGTGAATATTAAAGAGGTAAACGTGAATTATATCAATAAAGTAAAGGAGCTTCTGAAAAAGGAAGCAAAGGCAGTTGAAGCAATTGCCGCAAAGCTCGATGAAAACATCGACAAAGCATTGGAACTCATCTTGGGCTGCAAAGGTAAGATTGTGGTCACAGGAATGGGAAAGACTGGCATTATCGGCAGAAAAATTTCTGCAACTTTTGCCAGCACAGGTACACCTTCTATCTTTTTGCATCCCGCAGAAGCCATACACGGTGACCTCGGCATGGTTGATGATACCGATGTAATAATGATGATCTCGAACAGTGGAAATACTTCTGAACTGATCGACATTTTACCATATTTTCAAGGGAAGAATATACCCGTTATTTGTTTGACCGGAAATAACAAGTCTGCTCTGGGCAGAATGAGTGATGTGGTTATAGATATTGGTGTTCCACAGGAGTATGAGCCCCTCGGTCTTGTACCGATGGCAAGCACGACAACTGCGCTGGCAATGGGGAATGCGCTTGCAACAATCGTTCTACAGGAGAAAAAATTCTGTCATGACGATTTTGCCTTACTTCATCCCGGTGGAGCAATTGGGAAGCGCTTGCTTCTTGCCGTCCGTGATGTTATGCATCAAGACCAAGAAAATCCTGTGATCTCAGAGGGCGCTACTTTAAAAGAAGCGATCTTAGTGATGACATCAAAAGGATTAGGATGTGTGAGCATCATCAATGAAAAGGGCTGTTTAACAGGAATTATAACAGATGGCGACTTGCGAAGAATATTTCAGGACTTTTCAAATCCCTTTCCGAAGAAGGTGCATCTGTTAATGACAAAAAATCCCAAAACGATGAAACCCGATGCTTCGGGCATTGAAGCACTCGAAATAATGGAAACCTACTCAATCACAATGATACCGGTAGTGGATGACAATAACCAACCGATCGCAATGCTGCATATGCACGATCTTATTCGGGCTGGGATAGTACCGGAGAATTAGAAAAGCGGAGGATACATGACTGTAAATTTGAAAGGAAGAAGTTTATTAACGTTGAAGGATTATTCTAAAAGAGAGATCCTTTATCTTATCGATGCTGCTCGTGAACTCAAAGAACATAAAGCACACGGAACCTTAAAAAAGAAACTCGAAGGCAAGAATATCGCACTGCTTTTTGAAAAAAGTTCGACACGAACGCGTTGTGCATTTGTGTCCGCAGCAGTGAATGAGGGAGCACACACAGAATATCTTGGCAAGAATGATATCCAGCTTGGAGGTAAGGAAACTGTGGAGGACACTGCTCGCGTTCTCGGAAGGATGTTCGATGCGATCGAGTTCCGCGGCTTCAAGCAGGAAACTGTAGACCTGCTGGCTGAATACTCCGGTGTTCCGGTGTGGAACGGATTGACCGATCTGTATCATCCAACCCAGATACTGGCAGATTTTATGACCGTGAAAGAAGAACTCAGTATGCTTGAAAACGTGAAGTTCGCATATGTGGGGGATGGACGCAATAATGTTGCAAATTCCCTGATGATAGGAGCTGCGAAAATTGGAATGGATTTTCGTGTTGTATCACCTGTGTCTCTTTTCCCGGATAAGCATCTTGTGAAGGAATGCGAATTTTATGCTCAAGAAAGCGAAGCACGCATAACTTTTACAGATTCTATAGAAGATGGCGTAAAAGGTTGTGATGTGATCTATACTGATATTTGGGCTTCGATGGGAGAAGAGGATAAGATTCCCGACCGCATCAATTTATTGAAACCTTATAAGATCACAATGAACATGCTTAAACAAACCGGCAAAGAAGATGTGATATTTCTCCATTGTTTACCTTCATTCCATAATTTGAAAACAGGTTTCGCACAGAAGTACCCGGATATCTGCGAAGTCGAAGATGAAGTTTTTGAAAGTAAATTTTCAAGGGTTTTTGACCAGGCAGAAAACAGGTTATGGACAATAGAAGCTGTGATGGTAGCAACCCTAATATAATTCCACGCAGAGAAAATTTTTCACGCAAAGACCGCAAAGAATAAATAACGCAGAGGTCGCAGAGAAAATATTTTAAACTGAATATTGTTCGTGGATTGTTTTCAAATTGTAAGAAGAATGCAAATGATGTGTAACGCAAGATTCCGATCTTGCGGGATGATAAATATCCCAGTTTTTTTCATGCAGAGTGCGCAAAGAAGAAATAACGCAAAGAACGCAAAGAATAAATAAACATTGAGCCGCCAGGCACTATGCCGTGACGGTTCTTTATTTTTTCGTGTAATTTCGTGGATTCGTGGTTAAAATTTCTTATCTGCGTATGCCGATAGGTGAATCCGTGTGATCCGTGAGTTATTTAATATTCGCACTGAATCCCATCCACCTGCTGGTGTGATGAGGACCAGGCTTTGATAAAAAAAATCCTGGCAACCATAAGCGGTTACCAGGATTGTATTTGTTGTGTGTCTATTATTTATTGAATAAGAAGTTTCTTGGTTTCCTGATAGTTCTCAGTTTTGAGTTGATAGAAATACACGCCGTTTGCAAGATCGTTCACACGCCACGTTTCTGTGTAGTCATTGACCATCATATTTTCGTTGATGATCTCTTTGACCAGTTTACCTTTGATATCATAGATATTAAGTGAAACAGAACGAAGTGTTCCTTCCAGCCCACCAATCATGAAGTTGAAGGTAATGTTCTCGCCAACCTGAACAGGATTCGGG
>JAGHCS010000266.1 GCA_021160355.1 Candidatus Cloacimonadota bacterium | reverse complement strand
TAAGTATCCTATAATGTATTAATGTGAATATTGCGATTATTGGTGGCGGAGCAGCCGGTTTCTTTTCTGCGATTACCGTAAAAGAAAATTATCCTGATGCTCACGTTGTCATTTTTGAAAAATCAAAAAAACTCCTTGCAAAGGTAAAAATATCGGGTGGTGGAAGATGTAATATCACCAATGCTTGTTCATCCATAAAAGAACTATCAGAAGCGTATCCAAGAGGAGGAAGGGCACTTAAAAAATCCTTTCATGTCTTTAGTAACAAAGATGCTATACAATGGTTTGAGTCAAGAGGTGTTCCTTTGGTGATTCAGGATGATAAGCGTGTTTTTCCTGCATCTCAAACTTCCCAAAGCATTATAGATTGTTTTTTTCAACAAACGAAAAGATTAGGGATTGAGATTCAATGTGAAAGAGGAATAAAAGCAATACAATCGGTAGGTGATAAGCTGGAATTGGAATTCATCAAAAGTGATTTTACATCAAAAATGTATGACAAAGTAATTGTTGCAACAGGTGGCTCTCCGAACAGAGAAGGAATGGATTGGCTCGAAAAATTACATCATAAAATCGAAGATCCTGTCCCCTCATTATTCACATTTAATATGCCTGCCGAGTCTATTACCGATTTGATGGGAATCTCGGTAGGAGATACTATGGTAAGTATACAAGGCACAAAGCTTAGATCCGAAGGTCCCCTGCTTATAACACATTGGGGAATGAGCGGTCCGGCAATCTTGAAACTATCTGCGTTTGGCGCGAGAGTATTGAATGAAAAAGGGTATGAATGTAAAATTCAGGTCAATTGGATCGATGTGATGAATAACGATATTGTTATGATTGAATTGAAGAGGATTGTTCGTGAACATTCCAATAAACTTTTATCAAACTTTAGACCATATTCTTTGCCCGAGCGATTATGGGATTATTTGTTAGAAAAAAACGATCTTTCAGCAAAGAAAAAGTGGGGTGAACTTGGAAAGAAGGGAATAAATAAATTGGTGAATGTTTTAACCAATGATGTATATTCTGTAAAAGGGAAAACATCATTTAAAGAAGAGTTTGTGACTTGTGGTGGAGTGAGTCTGGAAAATATCGACATGAATACAATGCAAAGTAAAGAGTGCAAAAATCTGTATTTTGCCGGAGAAGTGATGGATATTGATGGAATTACTGGAGGGTATAATTTTCAGGCAGCATGGACTACAGCTTTTATCGCAGGTAAAATGAACTAACCTCACTCGGATAAACCGAGACTAAAAGAATTTAAACCACAGAGAGCACTCGGCTTCATTCCATTACGCCTTAGCAAGTGAGAAAACAGAAAGCATCTGTCTTAACACGATAAATCGTTCTCTCGTTCTCAAAGTCCCGATACTTACTCGTTCCCAGAATGACCGAATCCTGAATGGATCGTTAGTATTGCGAATACCCTATCGTCAGCATTTGATTGAGTTTCTGATCTTTCAGTTTTCGCTCAGTGCCATCAAGAAAAGATACTTTCACGGACACATTTCCATCTGAGGGAAAGCCAAAATATTGCACCATGCTGTGCTGGTTCGTGGTGCCTTTTCCCCCTTCGATTTCGCGGATTTGCCTCATTTCATTTTGGATAACTTCGATCCGTGCGCCGATAATCGGTGTTTGCCCGTTACGATCAACAATCTTAATTTTAAGCCAATGCTTTGGTGTGGTATCGTTTCTGAAAAGATGAACTCCCTCACCGCTGCACACAAGCAGGTCGAGATCTCCGTCATTATCATAATCCGAAAATGCAGCACCCCATGAATTGAAAGTTCGGACTCCGGCAAGATAGGTAATATCTGTGAATGTTCTGTCGCCATTGTTTAGGTACATGTAACTTCTTCTGTGAGGATAAATTGAAGTAATGAATAAATCGAGATAACCGTCCCCGTTCACATCTCCCCAGGATGGATCGCTGTGACACTCATCATAGGTGATACCTGCCGATTCTCGAATATCATAGAACCGGTTCTTTTGGAGATCGTTCACAAAAAGTTGTGTCATATCAGAAAATTTGATATATCTCGGATGTGCCAAATTTGCACATATCAAATCCATATCTCCATCATTATCAAAATCTCCCCATTCGCTTCCAATTGTGTGCCCGTACCACCTATCAACATAATTACCTTCAACTCCCATCTCTTCAGCCACATTTTGGAATCCTTTTTCTCTGGAATTTTTCCATAGAAAATTTTTATCCAGTCGATAATTGGAAACAAAGATATCGAGTAATCCATCATTGTTATAATCTCCCCAGTTCACCCCTCGTCCTGCTTGATCCTCGTTGAATGGTGGAATAATCTGTAATTCTTCTGTAATATCGGAAAATGTACCGTTAGTTTTATTTATAAAGAGGAAGTCCGGTTCTTTATCATATACCCCACCGCGCTCATAGTTCGCAACATAAAGATCGGGAAATAGGTCACCATTAATGTCGCCCCATCCAGCTCCTTCTGTTTGAAGTGTGTCTGAGATTGGTGAAAAGGATGTAATATCTATAAAGGTGCCATCTCCATTATTTTTCCATAGTTTATCTTCTCGTGCTTGTGCGGACGACGATGCATAGAAATCAAGAAATCCATCCCGATCAATATCTGCCCAAATACCCCCATTAGTCACACCGACAGAAATACCGACAGCATCACTTACATCGGAAAAAGTTCCATCTGTATTATTTCTAAGAAGTACATTTCCATTGAAAAGTATATCATCAAAGCCGTCATTATCATAATCGCCCCAGGCAATGCGGCTCTTATTATACTCACTCAAACCTGCTTCTTCTGTGACATCGGTGTAGAGCGGTGTTCCATACTTAGCCCAAATATTCACAAACTGCCGGAATGCTTTCCCTCCATCGGAAAGTTCATCATACAATTCATGAAGGAGGGAATCAGCTTTGGGAGTCCACGAGTTTCTTTCATCACCCATAATTACTGCGTGCAGTAAATCACTAAAAGCTTCTGCATCCTGATCGAGCACCATTTCGATCTTACCCATGAGATAATAATGCTGAGCCAACAATTGTTGATCAGTAATCTCATTTAAAACCTTCAAGGCTTCATTGTATTTTTCCTGCTCATACTCGAGTTCCGCAAGGGTGAACCGATATGTCGCCAACTGCTCTTCCCTCGGTTTGTCGCCAAAGTAATAAAAACTCTTTTCCCACAATGCATTATCAAGTGAATCGATCACAATTGTCATTTTCTCTTCATATACTTTAAGCTTCTTCTTTTTTTCTAAATAATAACGGGCAATTGTATTTATCATTCTAGGATCATGAGGATATTTTCTCTCCACTGCTTTTAATGTAGAATCAAGTTTTATGCTATCGTTAAGATTGTCATAAGAGTAAAGCAAATATCTCCAGGCAAGAGGTGTCCATTTATTATCGGGATAGATTTTCAAAAATTCTTCCACCCCAACAGCACGCATCGAATCATCCCTCATTACAGCATAACTAAAAATCTGCTCCTGCGCATTGTCGGTTGAAACAGAGCAGTTTGGATAATTTTCAGTTAACATTTCAAGCATCGTGGCTGCTGAAGAATCCTCACGACTTATTTTGAATAAGTATTCAACCTGCATCGACATACTATCGGCAACTAAATTCTCATCAAGAAATGCTAGACATTTCTCTTGATCTTTTGCTATCTCATCAGAAGAAATATCAGCGACTTGATACAAGAAGAATAATTTATCATACCCGATCATACAAGAAGGATTGTTCTGAATAAATTTGTCTATTGATTTCTTTGCATCCCTGAATTGATGGGTGCGAATCAAATCATTAATTTTATTGAGATCTTGACGAATATCCTGCGGCTCCTTTGTTTGATGGAGAAAAATGCCGGAGCATCCAAACAACATAAGCAGTAAACCAATCAGAATAACTTTTTTCATCATCTCTTAAAATTCTGCATCGAGCGAGAAATAGAATGACGGTGAAGACTCAAATCCTTTCGTACTTTTCCATGCCCAGTCAAACTTGAGAATGAAGTATCCGAGATTCATGCGGGTGCCGATGCCATACCCTACTCTGATAGGATTATCATGTGTGTTTTTGAACTCATCATAGGTATCCCAGACCTTCCCGACATCTGCAAAGATCGCACCTCTGATACTTCTGATCCAGATGGGAAGTGGAAATCCGATCTTTAATTCTTCAATAAAAGGATACCTGAACTCAAGACTACCGACTGCAATGTTGTTTCCAAGATATTCTTTATTAAGATAACCTCGAAGATTGTAGTAACCTCCCATTATGAATTCTTGTTTATCAAGACCAGTACTGAAGCCCACATTCAACATTCCCGCAAGTTGATATTTTCTATTCAAGGCGACATATTTCCTGAAGTCACCATAGAAATTCAAATAATCATTATGAGAGCCAAAACTTTTTTGAACGCCAGCCATCAACCTCGAACCCTTAATCGGACCGGTGATACCCCACAATGCTGTATCATGAGTGTAAAACAGTGACGGGGCATACACCCATGCATCCTTTGTATATTGGTCGAGAACGTGCCAATCATTATCATACCAATAGTACCATTCAATTTTATTGTAGAACAGATTATTATAGAGATCAATACGATTGAATTTGTCGAGTGGATAGCTGACAAGAGTATTCACACCTGTGCTTCTATCCTTCTTTAATCCGTCATAGATATAGCCATGCTCATCGATCCAGTAGTTGAAATAATAGTAATCATCAACAAGATTGAACATACCCGCACCGTAATCAATACGTTTTTTGATATAGTAATAATTCAACACTATATCACTTTCAGACAAAGATTTATTCGCATCAGCCATTATATTTATATGATGATTCCCCAAAATATCACTCAGGGCGACATATACCTGAGCTGTTACTCCATAACCGGTAGTATAAGCAAGACCTCCAAAGAGAAAATCGGGAGTAAATTTAAGTTTGTATTTGCCGACTTCTGGCTCTTTATCTTCTCTGAAATCCGGTTTAGATTCGAGAGAATCTTTCATAAAAAAATACTCACTGGTAAGACGGGATTTCTTAGTGACCAATTTTTCTCTGAGACGATAGAATCTTTTAAATTCGTTTAAGTGGAACACTTCATCAAATGGATTATCTTTTATAGTCTGAGGTTTCTGATATTCTATATAGTCAAGACTATCAAGAGGATTACTGTACAGATACAAATCCCAGCCCATCTTATAAAAGCTGGAAAAAACCATCTCGGTGTTGTCTTCACTTACACATGGCGAGAAAGTGCCGCTGAAGATATTTGTGAGTTGCGCAATTGCTTCTTCCTTAAAATCATATACAAAAATATTTGAAACACTATCTCTGTAGGCGCTATAAACGATAGTTTGTTGATCTTTCGTCCATGTAGGGTATTGGTGATCATAGGAGGCATTTGTGATCGCAATGACCGTGTTTGTACCCAAGTCATAGGTGAAGATGTTATAATACAGGTTCGAGAATATGAGATGTTCATCTTCCTGTGCATAGGATTCTGTAATAAATCGTTGTGACGAAAATACGATCTGACCACCATCAGGAGACCATCTGGGGTAGCGGTCATCAAAATAGTCATTAGTTATTCGTGATATAGTTTTTGTTTCAAGATTATAAATATAGAGATCACTTTGAGCATCTTTTAATCCGACAAGAATAATTTTTTTTCCATCCGGGGAAACATCGATCTCAAATATGCTGTTGAAATCCAGTGTGATCCTTTCAATCTCTTTCCCATTTTTCACTTGCGAGATGACAATATCATCACCTTTTGATGTTTTGGCGACAAATGCAAAACGTTCGCTGTCCGGGAAGTAAGATAAAGAAGACTTCAGATAATGAAATCCTTCATATTTTTCCGTATAACCGCTTGTTACAATCTTCTTCGGCTTATAGAGTCCAAGAGTAGAGCGCTTGTATATACCCAATGTATAACTCTTATCCGAATAATAGAGAATTTGTGTGCCATCAGGTGAAAACACAGGATCCCAATTAGCATTTGATTCCTCGGGATTATGCTCTGTGAGTTGTTGATACTTACTTTCCGTAAGCACATTGTTATCAATAATATTACTATACTTTTTCTGCAGATAATAACGCCATTGGTCTTCCAGACTCTCCATGCTAAAGCCGAAAGTACGCTTGGCAGCTTCATTGACACTTTTATATATCCGGAAATTATAAAGGAGTTCTATAATACTATTCGAACCAAAAATATTTTCTAAAAAAAGCAGAAATGATTCACCTTCGCGATAGGCATAATATCCCGAAACATATTCCAGGGGAATGAGCTTATTATTTATCACAAGATCGCGCATATACATCTCATTACTTGCAGAACCGTGTTCAGAGGACCACTCCGGCAATCCTTCGGAGAACCAGAATGGAAGAGAGTAAAATAGTCCACTCGCAAAATTTGAGAAACTACCTCCCTGCATAGTAAAATACATGAAAACATGGCAGAGTTCGTGTACGACCGTTGTTTCAAATAATTTATAGTCTCCATCAAAAGGAACAACAACACGATTTTTTATAAATTCAGTAAAACCTCCAACTCCTTCCTCAATGATTTGGTACAAGATGTTTGTCTCTTCAAATTTATTATGAGAATTGTAGATGAGAACAGGTATTTTGTGAGGTATTGATTGCTCGAAAAGTTCCTGAAATCTGTAATAGGCGTTCTCAACTATCACTGTGGTGATCTGACCGACAATATCGAGACCTGTTTCATAATAGATATCGAAATGAGTGGTTTTCATCACAGACCATTGCATATCGGGAAGATTCGTCTTATTTTTCCCGAAATACGTAGCATGCAAAGGAGCTCCAATTATCATCATGAAGATCAGTATAAAAATAGCTTTTTTCATATTAAATCCTTATTTTAAAAAAGGCGGAAAT
Source organism: Candidatus Cloacimonadota bacterium (assembly GCA_021160355.1). Lineage (GTDB taxonomy): Bacteria > Cloacimonadota > Cloacimonadia > JGIOTU-2 > JGIOTU-2 > Celaenobacter. The sequence continues at coordinate 20,773 of JAGHCS010000266.1, read as the reverse complement.
AATGCTTGGGATTTTCTCTGATATCTGTAATCAGAGAATCAAAATGAACGATAGTCGCATTGATTTTCTGATAAAGAGAATCATTTGCTGTAAAACGTCCCAAGTTTGTATCTTCATTTTCAAGTTTATTAAGCAGCATCTGCATCTGAGCCAGCATGTTGTCAATTTCGGATATTTTATCATCTGCAAAGGTAATTATTCTCTCAACTTTCTCATCATTTTGGTTGATAAGAGCGTCAAGGTTGGTCAGAATACTATTAATTCGTTTAAACTCGACAGTGAAATCTCTATTCTTCTCAAAAATATAATTCATATTCAACAACAATGCATTGAGATTTTGTATCACATCTTTAACTGTTCTCATCTGATCTTTGTCATCAATGATCTCCTCCAGAGTTCCGGAAAGGGCATTGATATTTTTAATTGTAACACCAATTTGCGATATGGTTTCATTGAATCCGACATTGTAATAACCCTGAATGATCTGTGAAGTATCTAGTATTTCTGAGGAAGTGCCCGGTTCGATCGAGATTTCCCTTTCTCCCATCATACCTCGCTCCGATATCACGATGCGCGTATCCTTTTTCAGAATTATTTCATTATCTACTAGGAGGACCACTTTTACACCATTTTGCTCAAGTTCAATATCTGCCACTTTACCAGCTCGAACTCCGTGCACAAAAACAGAATTACCAACATCTAATCCACCAATTTGCGGAAAGAGCACTGTGACTTCTGCCATAGCAATCTTTTGCTGATTCCCAGTAATTACGATCTTTCCGAATACCACAACCAGTATTGCCAGTATGATTATTGTTCCGACGATAAGTTCGCTTTTTTTTGTTTTCATACTCATTCACTCATCTTGAAATAAATTTTTTTATATATGAATTCTCTTCTTTGCCAAGATCATCGACTGAACCCTGAAAAATAATACTTCCATTTTTCATAAGTGCCACCTTGTCAGCTATCTTGAATACGATACTGATGTCATGGGATACTATCAATGAAGTGGTATGATATGTTTTTTTAAACGCGGAAAACAGCTCGATGATGCTATTTGCAATAATTGGATCAAGCCCGGTTGTGGGTTCATCATAGAGAATATATTCCGGGTTGAGTATCATAGCCCGAGCAAGACTCACTCTTTTCTGCATACCGAAGCTCAACTCTGCAGGCATTTTTTTATTCTGACCTGCCATGCCGACCATTCCGAGCTTTTCTTCAACCTGCTCTGCAATCTCTTTTTCCGGAAGATTGAGCTGCTCACGAAGTGGAAGTGCTACATTGTCATACACACTGAGCCAGTCGAAGAGTGCCGAGTTTTGAAACACCATGGTCATCTTCCTTCTGAGGGCGTTCCAACCCTTCCATGAAAGTGTATCGATCCGTTCACCATCACAAAATATTTCCCCTTCATCAGGCTTAAAGAATCCAATAATATGTTTGAGCAGCACAGTTTTTCCACAACCACTTTCTCCTATCACGACTGTTGTTTTATTCTTTTCAATTTTCAGATCGATCCCATTTAATACAACTGTATCATCCAAAATTTTCTTTAGTCCGACGATCTCAATCATGGACGTCCTCTTCAACTATCAATCCGTCACTGTCAGCTTTAAAATCCTTTGCAACAACATTTTTCAACATTCCATTTTCAGCAATGTTATTCTCATCTCGAAGGAAAATCTTCACAGAGTGGTCAGAAACTGAAGACCAATATTCTTTTTCCTTTTTTTCCAGCACTGCTTTCAAGGGAACCTTCTTATCAATCAAATATTTTGAAAACTCATTTTTTTTAATGTGCCCTAATTTTTGCAAGCTTTGCATTCTTTTTTTGCTGATGGTTCCACTCAAATTCCAATCCATTTCAGCAGCTTTCGTGAATTTTCTTGGCGAATATCTGAACACATGCAGATAGCTCACAGGAACATCATCAATGAAATCATAGGTTTTACTGAACTCCTCATCAGTTTCACCTGGAAATCCGACTATCACATCACATCCGATCGCAGCATCAGGGATCGCTGTTTTGACTTTTTTAATAATATTTTTGAATTCTGCAGTGGAATATGTCCGGTTCATTTTTCTAAGAACAGTATCAGATCCGCTTTGAAGAGGAATATGAAAATGATGGCATATTTTTTTTTGAGACGCGAGAAAATCTATCAATTCATCATTGAAAAACATGGGCTCGATTGAACTCAGGCGGATTTGCATAATATCGGTTCTCACAATTTCCTTAAGAAGATATAACAAATTGGAATCTGTAAGATCAAAACCATAAAGTCCAAGATTGATACCGGTAAGTATTATTTCTTTTACTCCGTTTTCTGACAGAGCATTTACCTGTTCAATAATAGATCGAATGGGACGGCTGACCGGCTTTCCTCGCACAAAGGGTAAAATGCAATATGCACAGAAAAAATTACATCCATCCTGAACTTTTACAGGTACTCTCGTGTGCAAATGATATGAATCTGTAGTAAGTTCCATAAAATCCCGAGAGTGTTCTTCCTTTAACTTTTCAATCTCATAAAAAATTTCATGTTTTCTGTCATTTGGAAAAAAGTATAAATTATTGAGATCCTTCTCAAAAAAGGAGCTTCCCTTGTTCACATAACAACCAGCTACCACGACCTTTCCGTCTGGTGAAATACTTTTTAAAGCTCTTCTGATAGCATATCTTGATTTGTACTCAGCTCTATTCGTTACACAACATGTATTTATAATAACGACATCAGGTTTATCGTTTAAATCACTCAGAATATATCCATTCTTAATGAACTTATTGAGTATTGCTTCGGACTCGAATTGGTTCGTTTTGCACCCGAGAGTTGTTATAGATATTTTTTTCACTCAGATCAAGTAATTAATTACATAATTTCAGGTATTCGAGGGCTAATCGTTCGATCACTTCAGGATAAAGTTGGTGTTCAATTTTCAGAACTTCTCGAGCAATTTCCTCTGCAGATGTGCAATGATCAATTGGAATCTTTCTCTGTGCAATGATCTCACCTTCATCATAACGCTCATTCACATAATGAACAGAAGCACCGGAAAATTTCTCATTAGCCCGAAAGACTTTTTCATGCACACGCATACCGAACATCCCTTTACCTCCAAATTTTGGAAGCAAGGCAGGATGAATGTTAATAATATCTCCTGTATATTCTTGCAGGAAATCCTCCGACAGTTTTCTCATGAAACCGGCAAGTACGATAAGATGCACATTGTTCTCTTTGAGAAGGTCAAGTAGTTCCTGTTCGAAGGTTTGCTTGCGATCAAGAAGGATATATTTCACACCAAACTTCTCAGCTCGATGTATGATCGGAGCATCTGCTCGAGTGATGATCAAGAATTTTACTGCAATCGTCACATTGCATGTTTGAAGATGCGTCATAACAGCCTTGAAGTTGGAACCTCTACTTTTCCCAGAGGTTAGAAAAGCAATATTGAAGGATGGCTGCATGCTTACACTAAAGAGATTTCTTGAGCATATCGATGAAGTTTATTTCGTTTGGATTAACTCGGTTTAGTATTGCCAGATAATAGCTGATCATATCACAAAGTAGTATGGTTGAGAAAGTTTTTCCCATCAGCGTTTTTCCATCGGTAAAAATTTCGAGATACTCCACTTCTTCATGAGCTGGATTTTCCTGCTTTTTCTCTTCTTCGGACAAGCGGATAATATCCTTGAAAACTTGTACGCGTTTGAGATATTTTTTTTCCTCGTCAAAATCACTGATTAAGATCGGTACGAGCGGATTATTATAATCGCTTTCCCACCCCTCGATCTCGTTGTGATTCATTTCTGAGAATGTATTACAGAATGCATGGCATTTTGCGTTCTCATTGATCTGGCATTTGAATCTGTTGGCAAGTGGAAATAATTTTGGATTGCTGCTGTAGATCACAGGAATTTTTCTATAGATCTTCTGCGCAAATCCTTTCGCAAGATTTTTTGATTCTCTCATATCCCTATTGATAAGTTTCAGTTTTGTTTTCAGGTTCAGCATAGTAAGCTTAACATTTATCTTTTGATCCTCGATGAGGTCTAGTTCCTCGAATATTTTAACGATCGAGAAAAATAAATGTCCTATGGCAGCACGCGGCTGGAAATCCGGTGGTATCATTTTGATAAGATATCCTTCTTCTGTACCGTAATGCTTAAGAATCCCACCTGATGTAACCATTGCTATTTGTGCGCCTGCATGCTTCAATGTTTCAAAGCAGGATACTGTTTCAGCAGTATTTCCAGAATAACTACACACGATCCCAAGAGTGCTCTCATCAAGGAATGGTGGAAGGTTATAGTCCTTGAACACGTGTATTCTTATCTTATCTCCAAACAGAATTTTCGCGATATCCCCTGCGATAGCAGACCCCCCCATTCCACAGATATACACCTTAGAAATGTTCTTATAATATCGCGCAAGATCACTTTTTTCCTGATTAAAATAGCTTTCTTCTATCTGCTGTGGAAGAGAAATGATCTGTTCATACATGTGCTCTGTATCAAACCGATTAAAATTTCCTGTATAATCCAAACTAATTGATGAAGACATTACTCTCCTTTCTTCATAAATATATGAAATAAATTATTTTTTTATTAACTGTTTATATGCGTAATGCAGGTCTTCTTGTGAAATGTTCTTATGCTTATTGTAAAAATTCTCAAGCTCTGTAATAGTAAAACGAGAGAGGATTTTCTTTACCCGCAAAATACCACTGATATTTGCACTAAATGAACGCAATCCCAAACCAAGGAGCAAGGAGACTGCAACGGGATCACTTGCCATTTCTCCGCATAATTTCACATCAATATTATGCCTTTGGCCAGCATCAATCGTAGTTTTAATAAGCTCAATAACTGCAGGATCGTAATAGGTGAACTCCTCTGCAAGAGCTTCATTGTTTCTATCTGCTGCCAATACATATTGTGTGAGATCGTTTGTGCCAATACTGAAGAAATCCACATGCTCAGCAAACTGGTCAGCAAGAATTGCAGAAGATGGAATTTCGATCATAATACCGACTTCTATCTTCTCATTAAATGAAATTTTCTTCTTTTTGAGAAGAGCTTTTTCTTGTGAGATGAGTTCGTGTGATTCAATAATTTCCTTGATAGAGGATATCATTGGTAGCATGATTTTGAGATTTCCATATGCAGAAGCCATAAGAATACCGCGAATCTGCTGTCTGAATATTTCCTTGTATTTAAGGAGGAAACGAATTCCCCTGCATCCGAGGTTCGGGTTTAATTCCTTATGAAGTCCAAACTCCCTCTGTAGTTTATCGCCGCCCACATCAAAAGTACGTACATATACGGGTTTTCCTTTTGGTAAATTTTGAATGACCTGTTTATATACTTTAAACTGGTTCTCCGCGGAAGGAAATAAATTATCCAGAAAATAGAGAAACTCTGTTCTGAACAGTCCCACCCCATCGATGTACTGCACCTCAGGCATTTCACATTCTTCGGGAAATTCGATATTTCCCATAAGTTCAATCCTGATCTTATCTTTTGTAAAAGTAGGAGTTTTTAGCAAAGAAATTTTCTTTTTAAAATCCTCTTCTGCCTTTTTTCTTAGTGCATCGTATTCAATCATTTGTTTCTTGTCAGGATCAAGAACTATCCTGCCCTCTTTTCCATACACAATTACAAAATCATCTTCTTTCAGAATTTTGAGTGCATTTTCAATATTAAACACAACAGGAATGCCGATCGATTTGGCAATAATAGCAGAATGTGAATGAGGGGAGCCCTTTTCCACAATGACTGCGAGAGGATGAGAGTCTTTAATACTCAAGACGAGTGATGGAATAATTTCGGGTAAAACAACAATCTTATTCTCTTTCACAAGATCATTAATACGGACATCCTGGTGATGCATATTTCTAATGATACGCATTTTGATATCTTCGAAATCCTCTTTCCGCTGGCTGAGCACCACATCATTAATATCTGATAAATGATCTATCATTTTGTTGAAATATTCCTGCACAGCTCTGTCTGCAGGTTTGAGTTCTTTTTTAATAATAGAAGCAACATCCTCAAGAAGTATTTGATCTTTTAGGATTTCTTGGTGAGACTGAAGAATTTCTCGTTCTTCTTTCGCGCGTGTCTCAAGGTAATTAAGTAAAAGATCAATCTCATTTATAGAAAGCGAAACAGCCCTATTAAAGCTCAGTATATGTTCCTCAATTTCAGAATCTTTGATGTGTCCCTTTGATACGGTAAATATATCACCTTTAACAAGTGTTACATTACCTGCAATAACTCCAGGAGCTATAGAACATCCATTATATTCTTTCATTATTCTTCTCCAAATTTATCCGCGAAAAGTTCCACGATCTCTTCCATCATTTCCTGCTCGTCCACACCATCAAAAAACAGTTCAAGTTCTGTACCCAAACCAGCTCCCAGCATCATGATGCCCATGACACTCTTGCCATTGATCTCCATATCATCCTTTCGTATCATAAAATTGGACTTATATTTGGAAGCCTTCTTCGAGATCAGTGAAGCAGGACGCACGTGGATGCCAAGTTTATTTATGAGTGTGACGGTCTTCGTGATCATTTATTCTTTATCAGTTTCAAGGTAGGTTCGAATTTTGTTTTTGCGTTCAATTTCCTTTTGAACTTTCTCATTGAAAACCTCGGCAGCATTATGTCCGTACACCTTCAACATGTGGTTCATAGCAATGACTTCAACAATAGCAGCAATACTCTTACCGGGTGAAACCGGAAGGTATATGATGGGAATTTCTATATCGAGGATGCGGTTAAAACGATCCTTCAAGCCGATCCTTTCGTAGTCCATATTATGGCGCCACGGGATAAGCTCGACCTGGGTTTCAATTCGTTTTTGCATTCTGATGGAACGGATTCCAAACATCGTTTCAATATCAAGCAGTCCGATGCCCCGTATCTCCATAAAATGCCCAAGTTGTTTATTCGCTTCCCCCATAATAATATTCATCCTCTTTTTGATATGAACAACATCATCAGAAATTAACCGGTGCCCTCGTGACACCAATTCTAAAGCACATTCGCTTTTTCCGATTCCACTCTGCCCTGTGACGAGAATACCCACGCCAAACACGTCAACAAGAGTGCCGTGTATGGATTTAGAAGGTGCAAACCAGTCCTGCAGAAAGTTCGACACTCCATGATAAAGAGCAACCGTAGCCCTTCGTGATTGGATCACAGGGATATTATGTTCATCTGCAAGGAAAACCAGCTCTTTTGTAGGAAAAAGTCCTTTAGCTACAACAAAGCATGGAATATCAAACTGTGAGAATAATATTTTAATCTTATCATATCTTACTGAAGGTTCGAGAGATTTCAAATATTGAACTTCTGTTTCACCCAACACCTGAATTCTGTCATATGCATAGGTATCTGTAAATCCTGCAAAAGCAAGTCCCGGACGTGAAAGTTCAGGCGTAGTGATCTCTTTTGAAAGTCCCTTTTTCTTTGAAAGAAGGGTCAGAGCCAGGTCTTTCTGTTTTAGCTCGAACAGCATTTCGACAGTTAATGCTTTCATTATTACCTCATTTATTGAATTTCAATGACCTCGTAGCCGCCATCTATCTTTTTTATCATCGAATATCTATCGGATTCAGTATTTCTAAAAAGGAAGAAACTATTATCCCTTTTATTGAACTCGTCAATCGCTCTATCAAGGTCAAGTTCTACGGGATTTATTGTTTTCTTAATAATATTTAAAGCCGCAATTTCGACTTTGCCAAGCTCTTTGAGCGCGACTTTATTGTTTGAATGATGCCGCTTCATCTTTCCAACCTGCTTTTTTATCTGCCGCTCGACTTTTCTGATCACACTATCGATGGCAGTATACATATCCTGTTCGCGAGCTTTTGCAACAAAATTAACTTTTTTTACACATAAATTTAACTCAGCAATATTCCTGTTCTTCTCGACCCGTAATATCATCTCAGCGACGATTATATGATCGAAATATTTTTTAAGTCCTCTCATTGCGCTATCCGCATAATCCTTGATTGGATCAGTTAACTCGAAATGACGTGCGGTAATTGTGATTTGCATAGTTACATACCTCGCTTTAATTTTTTTGTAGAATGGTTGCTAAATCCTTGGAATAATAGGAACTTCTCACAAGGGGACCAGATTCGATATAGAGAAATCCCATTTTCATTCCTTCTTCTCTATAAATTTCAAAAATTTTTGGGTGAATATACTCCTGAACATGATAATTTTTTGATGTTGCCTGCAAGTATTGCCCTATTGTCATCATATCTACTCCGACATTTCTGGCATCTTTCATCACCTGCAATACTTCATCCTGCGACTCACTCAATCCAACCATTATGCCTGTTTTTGTAATGATCTTTGGATCTTGCGTTTTCACTCGTTCCAGGAGATCAAGGGATCGCTCATAATCTGCCTGAGGTCTGATGATGGAGTATAATCGTTTAATGGTTTCCAGGTTATGATTGAAGATAGTGGGTTTTTCCTTTACCACGATATCAATTGCACTTTCATTACCTTTGAAGTCCGGAGTAAGAACTTCTATAAAAACATCCTCACCAAGTAATGTTCGTATCTCTTTTATAGTTTTTTGGAAATGTTCTGCACCTCCATCCTCAAGATCATCACGGGTTACAGAGGTGACAATGATATGTTTCAGACCGAGTTTTTGAGACATTTCAGCTACTCTTCGTGGTTCATCGGGGTCAAGCGGCAATGGATGTCCGGTTGTGGGAATTGCACAGAATTTGCAATTGCGAGTACACTCGTCTCCCATAATAAGGAATACTGCAGAGCCCTTCTCAAAACACTCTCCCCTATTGGGACAGCGAGCACTTTCGCACACTGTATGAAGCTCGTACTTCGCAAGCATTTTTGTGAGATGAGCAGTATTCGATGCACCAAGCATCTCTGCTCTTAACCAGGATGGTTTCCTTAAAGATTTATTCATGTAATTTATTATTATAAATATTTATTGGAAAATGTAAAAGGTAAACTTAATTAAAATCATATTTCAAAAACCTTTCACCTAAATATATTTTCCGGGCTTGAGGATCATTTACCAATTCCCGCGAAGTACCCGAAAGAAGAACTCTGCCTTCGTAGATAATATAGGCTCTGTCTGTAATTTGTAAAGTGTCGACCACATTATGATCTGTTATTAAGATTCCAATGTTCTTTTTCTGCAATTTTTTAATGATATCCTGAATATCGGAAACTGCGAGAGGATCAACCCCAGAGAAAGGTTCATCCAAAAAAAGAAATTTCGGTCTGGTAATTAAGGAGCGTGTTATTTCCAATTTGCGACGTTCACCACCAGAGAGCGAATACGCTTTCTGGTTTGATAATTTTGTAAGATCAAGCTCCTCGAGTGCTTCTTTAAGAATGTCTTGCCTCTCTTTTTTAGTATAGTTCTGAGTTTCCAGAATTGCCATCACATTCTGCTTAACGGTCAGTTTGCTGAACACAGATGGTTCCTGTGAAAGATAGCTGATCCCCATACGAGCGCGTTTATACATAGGCATTTTTGTTATATCAACTTCATCAATAAAAACATGTCCCCCATTTGCTTTGATGAGTCCTATCATCATATGAAAGGTCGTAGTTTTACCTGCTCCATTCGGTCCTAGCAGCCCGACGATTTCTCCTTGTTTTACCTCGATTGAAACCTGTTTTACAACCTTTTTCTTACCATAGACCTTCACAAGGTCCTGGGTGCAAATTATACTTTCCATTTGTTCCATATTACTTCTCTATAATCTGTTTTGATCTTGAAAACGAATACGTGCCTTTTATGTCATCTTCAGCTATTATCGTTTGAATATTTTCTTTTTCATCAAAAAATACCTGGAGTTTAAGTGTTCCAAGTTTATTTTCCAGAATATCTTTATCCTTTCTCTGTTCAAAAAAGCTGCGGGATACTTTATGAGCTTCCATATATGTCAGCTTATCATTATTTATCTCCATTCGCACTTTTTCTGCATAGAGATAATTCTCTTTGCCGATACTGTCCTCTTCTTTGAAATGAATGATTGCATCTTTCACAAGGAGAAGCTGCTTGATTTTCTCATCTTTGAAAAATACCTGGAATTCCTCAGCAGTAGCTGTTGAAAGCGAACTCTTGAACTGCGGATTTCCGAGCATGACTGCTTTTTGTTCATCATTGAAATAGATAAGAAAATTGGATGTGGCTTGAGTATCTTCCGTCTCTACTTTCACATCATAGGTTGCAGTGAACTTTTTCTCTTTTGCATAAAATTCCATCTGTTTGCTATAAATTTTCAGCTCATTATCTCGCTTAAAGGTAAGCACAGGATTTTCTCGCGCTTGTCCGTAATCGGTATCCATATCATATCTGAATTTCCCGCATGTGCACACTACCTTTTCAATAAAATCTGAAGCAACAATATTATTCAGAGCGTGTACTTTTTTATTTTCTTTTTGATATTCAATGAAATCTGCAGTGATTTTTTTCAGAAGTGTATCCTGAGAATTTTCGATAAAATATGCATCTTCATTGAGTTTGAGAATGGCATCTTTATGAAAATAGATTGCTTTTTGAGCTCCGGCTTCGAGTGTATCATCAATTGCCCGAACATTTCCAAACAATTTAACTTTTCTATCTTTCTGAAAGATCTGTGCATTATCTGCAAAAAACTCAATATCGTTGTAGATCAGATCAACTTCACCTTTTAGCGTGGTGATCGTATCATTCTCAATGACATCTATCTTCACAAGATTTGCATTCTTCAGTATGTAATGATTTCTACCCTGGCTCATCACAAGTGATGAACACCACATAATGAGAACTGCGAGTACACTACCAAAGCACTTCAGATTCATCCACTTCTCCTTCTGCGGTTGCCCTGTGCAGCGTTACATGTTCAAAACGGGAATCACTTTTAAAGCTGGTTCCTTGTATTACATTGCCCTGATGTATCACTTTGACCGAATCCTCAGAAAATATTTCCTCTTTCTTTCTGTCCCAGGTTATTGTTTCTCCGAATATATCTCCTTCCTGGGAATAAATTTCAATATTGCCTTGAGCATACACAGTATGCATCTCATCATTCACTATAGCACTGTCAGCAAAGATCGTCGCCGCCAGCGTCCCGTCTTTATTCATGAGTTTGAGCTCTATATCACTGAAATACATCAGATTATCTTTGGGAAATTTTTTCAATCGCTCGGCATATAATTCCCAAAGGGTTATATCTTTTGATGAACTATACACGATAATTGAATCGGTGATCTCGACCGTCTCCTTGCCCATATCCTTGAATGTGACAGAACCTTTGCTGTCCGAACAGGCGGAAAGAAATATGGTAACAAGTACTATTATCAGATAAATTTTATTCATGTTTTTGCAAATATATTAAAAAAGATTTTACTGCCTTATCAAATAGATTCTCTTTCTTTAATATCCATTCAACAGCTTCTCGAACCGCTCCTGAGCCGCCATGATTTTCTGTCACATAAGCACACACATCTTTGATTTCTTGTGATGCCGCAGGAACAGTAATTGCACATCCGACTTTCTCGAGCACGGGCACATCATTCCAATCATCACCCATAAAAATTACTTCTTTGAAAGTGACATCGAATTCCTTCAGGATGCTTTCAACGGTTGAGAGTTTATCCCGAATTCCAAGATACACATGTGGAATATTCAGAACTTTCATGCGGTGTTTAACTATCTCGGTATCTTTCCCGCTCAAGACTATCGGCACTAATGATGTCTGTTGCAGAAGCCGAATTCCAAGACCATCGCGCACATTGAATTTTCGCGCAGCTTCTCCTGAATCAAGATAATACATTCCTCCATCAGTAAATATTCCATCGACGTCAAAAATAAATAATTTATATCTCATGTAGCTCCAATGTAAATTTATAAAATTAATAAAAAAAAGGCAACTTTTTTATTTTTTGATAGTTATGAACAAATATGGCTTATGATAAATCTAACAATTTTCGTATTTTTTGTAATACCCTTTCTAATTCATTTAATGGAAGCATCGAGCGTGCATCACTCTTTGCTCGAGATGGTTCGGGATGTGTTTCTATGAACAAGCCCGACAAATGCCCGGTTGCAATTGCTGCAGAAGCCATAGTCATGACAAATTCCGGGCTGCCCCCTGAAGTTTCATCTATAGAAGGTCGTTGAAGACTGTGCGTCACATCATATATTACAGGAATACCCCACGAATCCAGGAGTTTAAAATTACGGAAATCAACAACGAGATCATTGTAGCCGAAAAATGTACCCCGCTCTGTAATAAACACTTCTGATGCTCCGGCATTTATTGCTTTGTCATATGCATGTTTTGCACCATTGGCAGACATGAATTGAGCTTTTTTGATATTGATAATCCTACCGGTTCGTGCTGCTTCTTCAATAAGCTCTGTCTGGCGTGAGAGGAATGCGGGAATTTGAAGAATATCAACGACACTGGAAGTAGGTTGAACATCCTTTGTTTCATGAATATCAGTCAGGACAGGTACAGAAAATTTTTCCTTAATCTCTGCGAGGATTTTCAATCCCTTTTCTAATCCTACACCCCGGAATGAGTTTGATGCAGTACGGTTCGCTTTTTTGTATGATGCCTTGAAAATATACGGAAAATCATACTTTTCACATAATGACTTGCAGGTTTCTGCGATCACGAAGCAATCTTCTTTTGCTTCGATGGCACATGGACCGGCAATTATTGTAAATTTCTTCTTTTTACTACTCATGATTCTGATGTTTTTTGTTTTGCATTATATGCTAATGCTGCTTTTATAAAATTATGAAAGATCGGGTGAGAATGCTCCAATCTAGATTTGAATTCCGGATGGAACTGCACTCCGATAAAAAATGGATGATCTGGAATTTCTACTATTTCAACCAAGTGGTTATCCGGTGATACTCCTGAGATCATCATACCTTTTTCCTCGAATTTTTTTCTATATTCATTGTTGAATTCATATCTGTGCCTATGGCGTTCGGAAATCTTATCCGTGTCATAAATTGAATAAGCAAGAGAATCTTTTTTCAGAACACAAGGATACGCACCAAGTCGCATCGTGCCGCCCATATCTTCAATATCTTTCTGATCCGGCATAAGATCAATGACCGGATGTGTGGTCTCCGGATCGAATTCTGCACTATTAGCATCTTTGTATCCAAATTCTGTACGGGCAAACTCTATCACAGCACATTGCATACCCAGACAGATACCAAAAAACGGGATATTATGTTTGCGCGCATAATTCACGATCTCGATCTTACCTTCAATGCCACGCACTCCAAAACCACCGGGAATCAGGATACCATCAACATCCTTAAGAATATTCTGCAACTCTTCATCATCTACAACTTTATCCTTTGGAAAGAGCTTATCGGTGTCAATACTTTTAATATTCACTCTTGTAGAAAAATCTACCCCAGCATGCACGAGACTCTCAACAATGCTTTTATATGCGTCCTGATGACGAACATATTTTCCACACAATGCGATAGTAATCGTTCTGCTTGGATTAGTGAATTTTGCAGTATACTCTTTTAATTTATCAAAGCTGATATCAGTAGTTGGAATATCAAAATAATCACATATGATGTTGTGCACTCCCTGCTCATAATACAGGATCGGAATATCATAAATGCATGAAGTATCACGCCCTTCGATCACATTTTCATCAAATACATTTGTGAACAGAGATATTTTTTTTATCATCTCTTTTGTAAGCCGGGTGCTTGTTCTGCAGATGAGCATATCGGGCTGGATACCTATCTCTCGAAGTTTTATCACGCTATGCTGGGTGGGCTTGGTTTTGGATTCTCCTGCAACTGCGATATACGGTACAAGTGTCAAATGAATGAAGAAACAGTGCTTGGCACCATAAGTCAGACGGAATTGACGAATTGTCTCTATGAACGGCAGACTCTCAATGTCACCTATCGTACCGCCAATCTCAGTGATCACAATATCTGCCTTGTTATCAAGACTGGTGATTCTTCTTTTTATCTCATTCGTAATATGCGGAATGACCTGTACTGTTTTACCCAGATACACACCTCTGCGCTCATTTTGAATGATCGTATCATAAACCTGTCCGGCTGTGTGATTACTCCTCTTATTCAAAGAAATATCAAGAAATCTCTCGTAGTGACCGAGATCAAGATCGGTTTCTGCGCCGTCATCAGTGACAAAAACTTCACCGTGTTGAAATGGACTCATTGTTCCGGGATCAACATTCAAATAGGGATCTAATTTCTGGATAGTAACTTCGTAACCGAGTTTCTTTAATAGGAAGCCAATCGAGGCAGAAGCGATTCCCTTTCCCAGAGACGACACCACTCCTCCTGTGATGAAGATGTGTTTCGTCTTTATTTTCATTTGCGTGTAAATACCAATGTAGAAATTTCTTTTGTCAAGAGGATTAGAAATTTTTATTCATTTTTTTCAGATTCTATATTTCTGGATGAATTTCAGCTCAATCTTCATCATATAGAGAAGTAAGTTCGCAAGCTATTCTACTCCCCACTCTTGCATTATTTTTTACCAATTCAATATTGGAAATAAGGCTCTTTCCGCTTGTTACTTCTTTAATGGAATCCAATAAAAAGGGAGTAATATTTTTACCGGCAATATTATTCCTCTCTGCATCATTCAAAGCAGAATCAATAGCCCGATCTATGAGCTTCTTATCCATCTCAAATTCCTCAGGAATTGGATTTGTAATGACTGCTCCGCCTTGCAATCCGAGCTCCCATTTTGCTTTCAGCAATTCTGCAATTTCCTTTTCCGTATCCAAATGAAAATCAACAGAAAAGCCGCTTGTTCTTGTATAAAAAGCAGGCATCTCACTTGTCTTGAAACCAATAACAGGCACACCATGAGTTTCCAGGTATTCAATCGTAAGACCGATATCGAGAATTGCTTTAGGCCCCGCACACACAACAGCAACATTGGTTTTTGTGAGTTCTTGCAGGTCAGCGGAAATATCGAAAGTTTCTGAAGCTCCACGATGCACTCCGCCGATTCCGCCTGTAACAAATACTTTTATTCCTGCAAGCTGGGAGATGATCATCGTTGCCGCAACGGTTGTAGCGCCATGTAATTTTCTTGAAATGATATATGGAATATCTCTTCGGGATACTTTTTGAATATCTTTACTTTTTGCGAGAAATTCAAGCTCGTTTTCCGATAACCCTACCTTCATTATTCCATTGAGTATTGCAATAGTTGCAGGAATAGATCCGTTATCACGCACTACCTGCTCAACTTCTTTTGCAGTTTTGATATTCTCAGGATACGGCATGCCGTGCGAAATGATTGTCGACTCGAGCGCAACTATAGGTTTGCCCTCACTTAGTGTTTGCTGGATTTCAGGATTGATTTCTAAATATAAATTTTTCATGGTTTTATCTTTTCATTTTTCTTTATTAAAGAATCTTTATTAGAAAAAAATATGTCAAAATTAACAGTAATTTCTACTATGAGTGAGCTCAGACACACCCATTTTACTTGACACACAATCCCCTGCTCTCTTTAAAAAAGCCATTATTGGAGGATAAAATGAAATATAAATTATTCTTAATAGTGACCCTGTTTGTTCTTACAGCACACCTAACCGCAGGTTCGGAATTCACTGGCATTTTTACTGAGATCAATCCTTCAGCAACAACGATTGCGTTCGGGAATCAATCCGGCACTGCATACATCTGGGGAAATAATCCGCTGAACAGTTGGAGTAATCCAGCACTGCTTGCATACAATAACGGATTGAGCTGGGGTTGGTCGCGTGATCCGTGGTTTGAAGATATTATACATGGTATGTATCTAAATTCTTCCTATCTTTCTTATTCAAACCGTGACTACGGAATCCTGATACCGATGATCAATGCAAATGGTAAATTCGGAACCACAATTGATTATGGTGAGCAAGAAGCATATGATGCACAGGGACATCTCATTGACACATTTAATTCCTATGAAACCTGCTCACGTTTTGCGGTTGCAAAAAAATTATTTCATTATAACCTTCTTCATAACAGCGGAAATTCTGATTCTTTTACGCTTTCTGCCGGCTATGACTTTCGCTATATTACCAGTAATCTTCCCTTTTTTGTTTCAGATAGTCTTGATCATGACATTGTTCGCGGTACCATGCATGGGCTCGGATTATTAGGACATTTCATGCACCATCAACGCTTGCACTCGGCAAATTCATCTCTCACATTCGAGGTCACTTCCGGATATTATCAAATGAATCTTTTCAAGAGTGAAATGCCATATGAATCAGGGGATATTCCGCTCCCTTATGGAAATCATTTTGGCATAGCGGGAAAGATAACTTATAATTTCGGAAGTTCTATTTCATTACCGCTACATTTCCTTCAAGAAAACGTATCGTTTTGTTATGTATATGATACAGAAAAACTTGGAAATTATGACAGTGAGTGGGGTTGCGGATATGAATTGGGGTTTTTCAACACTCTTTTCTTGCGATGTGGTGAATACCATGACGAGCAAGGCCACATGGAAGGCAACACATCTGGAATTGGGGTAAAATTCAATATCAATAGCGTTGTTTATTTTGAGTATAATTATGCTACTTCCCCGGGTGGAGATTTGCAAGCTGAACAGAAAAAGACCGATATAATGATTTCAGTTGATTTGATGAAAGTGTTAACGAAAAAATAATTTGTGTCAGGGAATGGTCCCTGACACCTCGAGGTTTGAGTAGTCGAGAATCACTCCTCGACGGAACTAACCTTACAAATATTAAAAAAAGATTGCATGTAATATTTCATTCTGACTTATATTGTTTGTTATAATTGTATTGATTATTCAATGAGCCGTCAGGGACCATTCCCTGACGAGAGAAACAAAAAATGTCATTAAGAGGAAGATCATATTTCAAGGACGAAAGTTGTTTTTTTGTCACCACTACTGTAATAAATCATCTTAATGTATTTTCGTATTATGAGATAAGCGACATACTCATCAAAAATATAAAGCATTATCAGGAGAAATACAAATTTACTATATTGGGATATGTGATCATGCCTTCACACTTTCATTGGATAATTTCTACTAATAACCAAACCGGCGCCATCTCAGCTATTATGAGAGAAATAAAGAAATATTCAGCGTGGGATATTATGGATTTCCTGAAAAATAATGGAAGAATTGATTATCTTGAAATTTTTAAAAATGCGGGAAAGAGGGGGCATAAGCAAAAGAGAAAATTCTGGAACGATCGATTTGATGATGTCATCATAAACAGCAAAGAGTTCTTTCTTCAGAAACTCAATTACATCCATAATAATCCCGTCAAAGCAGGGCTTGTAAAAAGACCCGAAGACTATAAATATTCAAGCGCCCGAAATTATAAATACGAAGATCATTCAGTTATCTATGTTGAGACAGCCGGATTTTAAACAAACCATCCTTCTTGCTATTGTGTCAGGGAATGGTCCCTGACACCTCAAGGTTTGAGTAGTCGAGAATCACTCCTCGACGGACACCATTCTCATAAATTTAACAAATAAATTGCATTAAATTTCTCATTCGAGTTTTCTTGAATGTAATCATGTTATCTAAAATCAGGAGTTTTCATGGATATTACGAAACTCAATTATTATTATAATAAATTCAAATTCGGCGAAGACAACTTTCATAACCTGATGAAATATCGCATCAAAGAAATTCTGCTTGTATCGACCTTTTACGATGCGTTCATCTTCGAACAGGACGGGCGTCTGTCTGAACAAATATTTGGTGAATACCGTCAACTCAACCTCAGTACAGCTCCACGCATTACAAGTGTGCCTACTGGCAAGCAAGCTCTTGAGTTGCTGAAAAAACGAACCTTTGACCTAGTCATTACCATGATGAGAATCGGCGAGATAAATCCTTTTGAACTGAGTAAACTCATTAAAAACAAATACCCAAATATGCCTATTCTTCTGCTTCTCAACGTGCAATCCGACATCTCAATTGTGGAAAAAAGCAAAGACGAGTTGAAGAATATAGATAAAGTATTTTTATGGAACGGAGACACAAAACTTTTCCTTGCAATGATCAAAATGATCGAGGATGCTCAAAACGTGAAATATGATACAAAGCAGGGCTACGTCCGGGTTATTCTGCTCATCGAGGATTCGATAAAATATTATTCCATGTTCCTCCCTCTTCTCTATGCCGAAATACTCAAGCAAACACAACGGCTCATCAATGAAGAACTAAGTGACATCAATAAACGTCTCAAGATGCGTGCACGCCCAAAGGTATTACTGGTCCAATCCTATGAAGAAGCGGTGACATTAGTAGAAAAATACCAGGAATACATGGTTGCGGTGATTTCGGATGTGAAATTTTATAATAACGGAATTTTGGATGAGAATGCAGGATTCAAGCTTATTGATAGAATGAAAAAAAAGCAGATGAATATACCTGTCATTTTGCAATCCTCAGATATTGAGAACGAAGAAAAAGCTCAAAATCTGCATGTCAACTTCCTCAATAAGACCTCAAAATCGCTTCTGCATGATCTCAGATATATCATTAAAAATAATCTTGGATATGGCGATTTTGTCTTCAGGAACAAGGCAGGTGATGAAGTTGAAAGAGCAGCCACGATGCTTGAGTTTGAGCAAAAGATCGAAACTCTACAAGGGGAATCGATCCTTTACCATGGTGAGAGAAACCATTTTTCAAGCTGGTTGATTGCACATGGAGAGATCCAGGTTGCAAAGAAAATCCTTCCTGCAAAAATCGAGGATTTTAACGATGTTGAGGAACTGAGAAAGTATCTTCTCGAAGTATTCCAAACTGTACGTAAAAATAGTACCCGCGGGAAAATAATCAATTTTGAGCCGTCAGCACTCACCGAAGTGGATCAGATCATCCGTCTTGCAGAGGGTTCATTAGGTGGCAAGGGGCGAGGTCTTGCATTTCTTAATGCGCTTCTTGTAACAATGGAATTTGAAGAGAAATTTCCTGAAGTGAACATCGCTTTACCAAGCACCTCCATTATCGGCACCTCAGAATATGATTCATTTATCGAAAGGAATAAAATTGGCGAGTGGATCATTTCTAAATCCGATAACGAAATTCAGGAAATCTTTATAAAAGGCATTTTATCTAAGGAACTTATCAATAAATTAGAGGTTATTGTGGAGCAGATCTCATACCCTCTTGCAGTACGGTCATCAGGGCTTCTTGAGGATTCGCAGTCTCAACCTTTCGCAGGAATTTATCAAACCTATTTTCTTCCTAATAATAATCCAGATAAAAAGATACGGCTGCAGCAGCTCTGTGATGCTATCAAACTCGTATTTTCATCTGCGTATATGGAGGGAGCGCGTACCTATATTGAGAGTATCAATTATAAAGTCGAAGAAGAAAAAATGGCTGTGATCATTCAGGAGATTGTTGGCTCAAACTATGATGATCGCTTTTATCCCCATTTCTCAGGTGTTGGGCAATCTCATAACTTCTATCCTGTATCCTATCTGAAAAGCAGTGATGGGGTCGCCTCTGTAGCAGTCGGATTGGGTAAAACTGTTGTCGAAGGTGACCGCAATTTCAGATTTTGTCCTAAACATCCGAAAATGGACATCATTCCCCCTGACGAACAGGTAAAGGAATCACAAGACTTTTTATATGCTGTCGCAATGGATAAATCCTCTTTTAATCTCCTTGATGGAGAGGATGTCACTCTTGTAAAAATGCGCATCAACCAAGTAGAAAAACATGGTACACTATCGCATACAACATCTACATGGGATTATGAAAACAATCGTCTCGTGAATGGAGCGATAAAAAATGGAGCGAAAATTGTCACATTTGCAGATATCTTGAAATACAATTATTTCCCTCTTGCAAAAATTTTAGAAGAAATTCTTGATATCGGTGAAAAAGCGATTGGAATGCCCGTAGAGATCGAGTTTGCAGTGGACCTCACAAAAAATGAAAAAAAGAAAATATATCCTACCTTCTACGTCCTGCAGATAAGACCCCTTACTATAAATACGGAAAATATTTCTATAGATATTGAAAATATAAACAAAGATGAACTTGTATTATACACTGAAAAAGGCATGGGAAACGGCATTATGGATTCCGTGCATGATGTCATTTTTGTTGATACTGATAAATGGGATAGAACGCAAACAGTAAAAATGCATGATGAAATCTCAGGACTGAATAAACAGATGAGAGCCGAAGGGAGAAATTATATTCTCATTGGACCGGGAAGATGGGGTTCACGAGATCGATTCCTTGGTATTCCAGTGAAGTGGATGGACATCAATATGGCAAAGATAATTGTTGAAACAGGCAGTGAAGATTTTGCTGTTGACAGCTCACAGGGAACTCATTTTTTCCATAATCTTGTGTCAATGGATGCAGGATATTTTAGTATATCCCATCATTCTGAAGTTGATTTTCTGGACTGGGATTGGCTAAAACATCAAAAGGTTGTTGAGAAAACAGAACACTTTCTCCATATTCAAGTCGATCATCCTCTGGTCATCAAAATGGACGGATATAACGGATTAGCTGTTATCTATAAATAACCTAACCTTGACAGCCCGGTTAAGTAGAAAAGAAAATTTAACAGGGCAGGCAGTACTAAACAAGAAAGATTAATCAATAATAAAACCAATAATTTCTAAATCCAAATTCCTAATGTCAAATGAAATGACAAAATCCAAATGTCAAATTATACTAAAATATAATCTTCGAAGACGAATCTTTTTTTT
>JAGHCS010000138.1 GCA_021160355.1 Candidatus Cloacimonadota bacterium | reverse complement strand
TTTATCTATATATTAATCGAGATTAATTTCCGATTATTTAATCATTTATCCATCTTTGAGGAGCGTGTAAAACTTGACATGAGCAAGAAGCAGAAAGCAAATTAGCATAAGAAAAATATTAATAATTTTTAAATAAAATGAGCAACAAAAAAAACTGGCATATACTCATTACGAGCAATTCTGCAACAGGAGTGAAAGACATCCATATTTCCAAACCCTTGATTATTTTCATCGCTATTTTTGTGTCAGTTTTTGTTATTACTACCGGAGTTATCACTTATTTTTTTGTTACAAGCGAAGTTGACAGACACCAATTACGTGAACTCCATGCGAATAATTTAAAACTAAAAAATGAGATGACCAGAATTAATTCTTTGCTCGATACTATGCAGTTTGAGCTTGAGAATGTTCAGGACAGAGATAAGGAAGTTAGAGAACTAGAGGGGTTGCGCCCTATTGACGATGATATCCGCCAGATGGGTGTTGGTGGTATTCAATATTTTGATTCGACATTCTTCTCTATGGACAAGGAGCTTTTTGAAGTCCATAACAGCATTTTGAACAAAATTGATGCTTTCACACGACAGATAGATTTTGAAGAATCCAGCTTTGACGAGATATCAAGATATCTCGCAGTAAAGAATACGATCTATAACCATACCCCGTCAATCAAACCAACATATGGAAAAATTTCAGAAGGATATGGATACCGGATTCATCCAATCTATAACGTGAAGCATTTTCATCACGGAGTTGATATTGCAAACAAAGAAGGATCCGTCATCTATGCTACAGCAGATGGAAGAGTTACCGACAAAGGATACCACGAAGATTACGGATATTATTTACTGATCGATCATGGGTATGGCTATAAAACATTCTACGGGCATTTCAGGAAGAGGTTTGTGGATATTGGGCAGGAAGTGACAAAATATCAAATAATCGGCGAAATGGGCTCAACCGGAGCATCAACAGGATCTCATCTTCATTACGAGGTGCGGTTCTACGGCAAGAGCACCAACCCGATAAATTTTTTCAATAAAAAGAAATCTACAATATACGTAGATAAAAGATATCTTTCATAACGATTTTTCGTATCTTGAAAAAAGCATTAATTTTCTGTAATAATAATTATATTGATTTTGCATTGGACTTTCCTTTGGACGGTACGATCATCGCAGCGGACGGTGGTGCAAATTTCCTCCTTAAGCGTAATATCATCCCAGACGTGCTTATTGGAGATTTTGACTCTATTTCAGAGAGTTCTCTGGCAGAACTTAAGACAAAGTCGGACGTAATGCAGTTTTCCAAAGAAAAGGATAAAACCGATAGTGAGTTAGCGCTTGATTATTGCGCAGATCAACATTATGATACCGTGACAATGATCAATGCAGTGAACGGACGTTTGGAGCATTCACTGGCGAATATTTTCATGATTGAAAAGTTCGTTCAAAAAGGGCTTTCGATTTATTTTATCAATAAGCATAATGAAATATTTGTTCTTCGAGGTCCTCAAGAAATGGAAATGAACAGTAAAAGGGGTGCAGAGATTTCACTGATCCCTCTTACCGAGCAGGTGGAAATAGAATTCATTAATGGATTTAAATACCCTCTGCAAAACGAGATGTTGTTTAGGAAGCAATCGCGAGGTGTTAGTAATATCGCAGAAACAGAGAAGCTTTCTGTGAAGATATTATCCGGAATTTTGTTAATAATACGAGGAAGATAAATGGCAGAAATAAAGTTTGAAAAAGCATTGGAGAGACTTCAGGAAATTGTGGAAACTCTTGAAAATGGAAATATTGATATTGAAAATTCTCTTGAATATTATGAGGAAGGCATCAATCTGATAAAGCAGTGTTCTTCAAAACTGAAAAAGATAGAGAATAAGATAGCTCTACTTAATGAGATACACGAGGATGAGAATGAGGACGAGGAACCACATGACGAATAAGGCGTATTGTAAAGGAGAAATCCAATGACTAAAATGATGCGACTGAAAAAGGATGTTAAAGAGAAACGGGAATTGGTCAACATTGTTATAGATCGGTTTTTACCAAGAAAAGATGAATATCCTAAAATAATTCATAAAGCCATGCGCTATACGCTTTTTGCAGGAGGTAAGCGGATCAGACCGTATTTGACAATTACGACGTATCAGCTTTTCGGGCACATGGACAAGAAGATATTGCCCGTTGCAGCAGCAATTGAATTGATACATACCTATTCGCTTATTCATGACGACCTCCCCGATATTGATGATGATGATCTGCGAAGAGGAAAATCATCAAACCATGTGGAATTCGGACAGGATATTGCACTCCTTGCAGGTGACGCCTTAATCATGGAAGCGTTTCGGTTGATGCTTCAGCTGGATGTGAAACCGAAATTCAAAGCCCAAATGATCTCAGAATTTACAGAGATAATAGGCAGCAAAGGCTTGATCGCCGGACAGGTTGTGGATATTTTGAGCGAAGGAAAAAAAGTAAACGCAGAAATCCTCGATTACATACATATAAATAAAACCGCCAAGCTAATCTGCATGGCAATCCGATTCGGTGCAATTATGGGCGAGGCAAGCGAGGATGATATCATACGCATTACTGAATTTGGAGAAACTCTCGGATTGCTCTTTCAAATCGTGGACGATATTCTCGATGTAGAAGGAACGACCAAGAAGATGGGAAAGAAATCCGGCAAGGACGTAAAGGTCGGAAAAGCAACCTATCCCAAGGTTTACGGGCTGGCGAAGGCAAAGGAAAAACGCGATGAGCTTATGCTTAAGGCGCAGAATATAATTTCTTTTTACGGACCCAAGGCGGAGTTCCTGAAAAAAATCTGTATCTATGTTGCAACACGTGAATTTTAATGATCAATATAAAATTTAAAAAACTCACACACACAGCACACACACCTCAAAAAATGACTGAACATTCCTCGGGCTTTGATCTCTATGCCGATGTTGACGAACTCATTATTCAGCCCAAGGATGTGGCGCTTATCCAAACAGGAATCTCGTTGGAAATACCACAAGGGTATGAAGCGCAAGTTCGACCCCGAAGCGGGTTAGCAGCCACACACAAAATCGGAGTGCTGAATTCACCAGGTACAATTGATGCAGATTATCGTGGTGAGGTTAAAGTGATACTATTCAATTTTGGAAATGAATCCTTTACCGTTACGATGAACATGCGGATTGCTCAAATGGTATTTGCAAAAGTAGAACAAGCGGAATTAGAGGAAAGTGCTTCTTTAGAAGAAACAGAACGAAGCGATGGTGGATTTGGTCATACAGGATAATCAAATATGCCGGAAATCACACTGGATGATCTGCAATATGACGACCTTCATTTGCGCCAGAATAAACGTGGATACCGAAGCACAGAAGATTCGCTGATACTTTTATATACGATCATAAAACGGCTGGGATTTGGCTATAGAGGAAATGCTTTTGAGTTCGGAACCGGGTCGGGTATTATCTCATTACTGCTTGCAGCAAAACTAAAAAATATAACAATAACCGCAATAGAGATACAGGAATCTCTCTTCGAACTTGCAAAAGAGAATATTATTCACGCAGGATTGGAAGAGAGAATAGTTCTCATCAATGCAGACGGACGAAAGATTAAAGAATATTTTAATCCGCAAAAATTTGATTGTGCTTTCTCGAATCCACCATTTTTTCCCAAAAATATAGGAAAGCACAGTCTTTCCAAAGAAAAGCTTTATGCTCGCCACGAAATGCTCAGCACTATGGAAGATGTGCTAAGCGCCTTTGATTATTTGCTCAAAACTCAAGGAACAGGATTTCTTATCTATCCTGTGGCACGCCTCGAAGAATTTTTAGAAAAGGTGGGATTACATTCTCTCATGAAGCTCTCGCGCATTCAGTTTTTCAAAGATATAAAAAATCAAAGCGGAACATGGAAATCTTCACAAGACGAACTCGATTTATCTAAATGGACGCAAAAGAGCAAATTATTTGTAGCGGAGATTAAAAAGCATTTATGAAAGGTTTTTTTACACTTTTTAGAAAACTCTATTCCGACCTTATCGGGCATCTTATCATTATCTGGTTCCTGATCCTCCTTACCGCACTCGTGCTCCTTGCAATGTTCTATGCAGAAGATTTTTTTGAAGGAGTGTTGCACAGAGAGGTTGTGAGGTCGGCGGTTATTGTATATATAAATCCGCAGGCACAGACAGAAGACGTGATGTTGAGCATTTTATCTTATCCTGAGATAGAGAACCACAAGCTCATTACAAGCATGGAAACCATCAACGAGTTGCAAAGAGCCTATGGTTTGACCACACTTCCCCAGTGGGTAGATCCTGAGAAAATCCCTGATTTTGTACACGCAAACCTTAATCCATTGGAATTTTCATTAAAAAAATTCACAGCAATGATTGATTCGCTCTCTACTGACGAAAGGATTCAACAAATTGATTTTAACTCCGTTGAGGTCACGCGGCTTGGCACAATAAATATGCTCTTCACAAGGTTCAAATGGGCGCCCCAAATTTTGGTTTTGATACTTTTTAGTTTTGTTCTTTTCCTTGTCAGGCGGCTCATGCGCAGCAGGCAGAAAGAAAAATGGAAACTCTGGAAAAGCATGAATATAAAATCCATCTTCAAACTGCCGCATCTCATTCTGGAATTTATTATCACGATCATCGTCGTCGCAGGAATGTTCGAAGTGCTCGTTCTGCTATTTGGAGAAGATCTTTTACTTCTGTTTAATATTAATATTCTGCAATTTAACGATGGCTGGCGCTCTGTATGTGTGCTGCTCGGGCTTTATATGCTGATCTCACTGATCAATCTCCTTTTCAAAGACAAAGAAAAAACAAAGGTGGTTTTTAAAAAAAGTGCAAAAATTTAAACGCCAAATCCCGA
Organism: Candidatus Cloacimonadota bacterium; assembly: GCA_021160355.1. Lineage (GTDB taxonomy): Bacteria > Cloacimonadota > Cloacimonadia > JGIOTU-2 > JGIOTU-2 > Celaenobacter. Next base: position 11,991 of record JAGHCS010000138.1, on the reverse strand, counting down.
ATGCGCTCACGATTCTCAGGATCATCCTGATACCAATTTTTATTTATTGTGCACTTAACGACTTTTTTATTCTCACCCTTATAATGTTTGTTGTTGCATCCCTGACAGACATGTTTGATGGTGTTATAGCACGAAAATTTGGATATGTCTCAAATTTCGGAAAAATTATCGATCCGCTTGCAGATAAACTGTTGGTAGCATCAGCACTTATAATATTTTCATACTGGGGCATAGTTTTATGGTGGCTTACTGCAATTATTTTGTTGCGGGAAATATTTTTGACGATCTACCGCGAGTTGTTGAAGAAGAAGGGAATCTTTCTTGCTGCGAACCGATACGGTAAAATGAAAACCACCACGCAGATGGTTACTATCATCGCAACTCTTGCATATAGAGCAGTTCTGCCGAAGATCGTAATCATTGACACCATACTTACCATTATGTATTTTTTGGTTGCATTATTAGCATGGATGTCAGCGATCATCTATATATATCAGGTTCGGAAGGAGCGACATGAGACATAAATATGCTCTTTTGTTTGCAGCGTGCGCAGTATTATTTTTCGCAGGTTGTGATAATGGCCCATCAGCGAGAAAGAGCAGTACAGACCACAAGAAGCCGCTTTCATGGGGACAGTCTCACCGCATCTTTACCTATGCAGATAACAAAGCGTGGGATTACGGGCAACTTGAAATAAAGAAATCTCTCGAACGACAATTTTTCACCACAACCAATGAAATACTTTTTACGGTCGAGAGGCATGAAATTTCAAATATCCATACCTATTATAAATTTGCAAATTTGCTATTTTTATGTGATGTAAGCTCGGAACAATCCGTCTCCAAATACGTGAAAGAGATCATTCCGGAGCAAGCTGCCATGATTGGGGACTCGCTTCCTGCAACAATGGTTGCGGCAAAGGACCTCTGGGCGAGAGACCAGCGAGTTATCTTTATACTGGGAAAAGATCTTGAGCAGTTACTTCTGTACACTTTTGAAAACCTGAACCTCATCTTTGATATCTATAAAAAAGCAGAAATAGAGAGAATAGAAGATGTCGTGTACAAGCTAGGACTAAACGAAAAAGAGATCGATTATGAGAAGGAACATTACCCCTGGTATATGGATTTACCTTCACAATACACGGTTTTTAAAAGGGATGACGCGCTTAATTTTGTGTCCTACCTATGCCGGGTGAAAAAATATCCCGACCGTTTCCTTAGCGTGTATTGGGAGCCCATGGAAGATAATAAAGTGTCAAAAGAGTGGCTCTATCAAAAACGGCTTGAAATTGGGGAAAAATATTACAGCGGAGACACGCTTTTAATAGAAGATGTACGTCAGGAGAATGCAGATTTTCTTGGCTATAAAGCATATAAATTATCAGGAAGATGGCAGAATTTGACAAGCTTTACAGGTGGCACCTTTGCCTGCTGGGGCTTCTATGACGAGGAGCAGAAAACTGCATATATGATAGATAACGCAGTGTATTTTCCGGAAGGTGAAAAGCTTCGTGCATTGATCGGCTTGGAAATTATAAGCAATACTTTTAAAGCTATAGACAAAAAATAAACTCACAGGAGGGCACCATGAGAATACGGATTCTTGTTTCATTTGCAAGTGTGATAGCCCTGTGCATATTTATTCTGCCTTTGCATGCGCAGGAAATAAAGATCAACGAAATACTCTACGATCCCGCGGGGGGCGACACCGGAAATGAGTGGATCGAACTCTACAACCCGGGTATCCAGCCGGTTCAGCTCGAAGGATGGCAAATACAAAAAGCGGGCACTAATTTCGAGTTATGTTTCACCTTTCCCGAATATGTTATATATCCAAATCAATACCTCTTGATCGGAGAATCCCAGGTTCAAAATGCAGACTTGATTGGGGTTTTGAAATTTCAAAATGGAGGAACTGCAACGGATGGTGTGCGCATCCTTTCAGCAGAAGGAGATACGATCGATACTATTCTGTATGATTCTCCGAATACAAATAATCTTCCGGGAGATGCACACGATCCGGGTATCTTTTTTGCTGTAGATGTCTCTTCCGGACATACACTCATCCGCTTTCCAAATGGGCACGATACCGATAATTGCGAGGAAGATTTTCTTGAATGTGAATACCCCACACCCGGCGCACCGAACGAGATGCCGCAGGATGTTGTCTTGCAGAATGTAATAATACAACCAATTCATCCCGACAGCACAGACATCGTCTGGTTGCACTTCAGCGCATATAATAATTCCGACATCCCGATTCCGGCCGACAGTTGTTCCTACAAAATATTCGTCTCAGGAGTCCTTTTTGCTGAAAATTTAATTGATGCAGATATTCAAAGTCACGAAACACACCTGATTGAAATCTCTTTAGGAATTTTTGATAATGGCTTGTATGATTATCATGTAGAACTCATTTTATCTGCCGACACAACACCCTCGAATAATTCTTACGAGTCATCATTCCTTGTAGGAGAATCACCGATAATTATAAATGAGATCATGTATATGGCAGGCACACCGAACGTTGAATGGATAGAACTGTTCAATAATTCTGAAAGCTCATTCTCTTCACTAAATTGGCATATCAAAGACGCAACTTCAGGATGGATCGCGGTTGCAACTCAGAAAGAAATAGCCCCCTATTCATACATTATTATTACTGAGGACACGACAGCAGTGAAAGATTATTATGGGTATGATATTACACTTGTCCAAACATATGATTGGGCATCTTTGAATAACACAACCCTGGATGAAGTCTATGTTTCGGACAAATACTACACTCAGCTGGACTCGATGGGCTACGACCCTGCAGAGTTTTCCTGTCCCTATAATTATTCCCTGGAGCGAATAAATCCCTATGAAAATATTCCAAGCAACTGGGGTGTTTCTGTGGATAGTCTTGGTGCAACACCGGGAAAGGTAAACAGCATTACTCCTAAAGAATACGACATTGCAGTTATTACATTCACGAGAGAGGAATACGGTGAAAATCTGAAGTTGACGGGCGTATGTAAAAATATTGGATTCAATCCGATGACAAATGCCGAGTATATTTTCTTTGATGATCTGAACTGGAATGCACAGTATGATGTCGGGGAAGAAATGGATTCAGGTTATTTTAACATTTCGACTGGAGATTCTGCGAGTTTTTCCTATTCCTTCGTCCCCGAAACCGGCTATTATCAATATGGATTTTATATGAAAGACTCTCAAGATATGGACATCTCAAACAATCTACTACTGACAACCCACAATACAACGGGTTCCCACCCTCTTTGCATAAACGAAATACAGGCAGCGCCGCCCTGGGAACAACCCGAATGGATCGAGCTTCTTAATATCTTTGACCACACTCTGGAGATAGCCGGCTGGACGCTTGCAGATCAGAGCGATACACTTATTTTGCAATCTTCAAGAAGCACAATATCTCAAGATGAATATGTTGTAATACTTCCCGAAGCAGGCGACTCTCTTGAATTGAATGCACGCTTTGCATATCTCGACACACTTCCAAATTTCATATTTGCATGGGAGCTTCCTTCGTTGAATAATGATGAAGACATTCTTGTGCTTCGTGACGCAAACGGATGCCTGATCGACAGTATTCATTATTTCAGCGACTGGAAGGAGATCGAGGACAACTCTCTCGAGCGCATCAATCCACACCTTCCTACTGAGAATTCCGATAATTGGGATAGTTCTGTAAGCACCTTGGGCGGAACCCCAGGTAAGCAGAACAGTTTGTATGTCGAGCACATTATTCCAGAAGTAGAACTCACCGTCACGCCCAATCCGCTCTCATACAGGGAGAAGAAATCCGTGCTCATCGAATACAACCTGCCGGAGCCGATCTCCAAGATAAATATCCGTATTTTTGATATGAAAGGAAGAATGTTGCGTTGGCTCACAGACCAGCAGTGGGTGGGATCGCAGGGCACAGTTATCTGGGACTGCAAGAATGAGAATGGAAATGTTGTACCAATTGGGATCTATATCATCCATCTTGAAGGGGGAGGAAAACAGAGTGGCAAAATATATGAAAAAACAGCCACGATGGTCATCGGAGAAAAATGAAGAATGGCATTACTTCTGGTCACTAAACCCTAGCTTGGAGACCCAAGTAATAGGCGTATCAAATCCCCCAGCAGGGGGATTGATACGAGATGACGGGGTTAATGAGAAATTTTAGGTCAGAAACGGGTTTATTCCTACAGCGAACTGTTTACTTTCTCTATATATCTCCACCTCAACACAACCGCAACAAAAGAAACCATCACCAATATTATCAAATGGAAAGCATAGCCCTTAACTGATGTCCATCCTCCTCCCATCACGCTGAGTTTAATGAAACCGTTGAAAAACGGAGTGGTAGGAATGGTGTGAGCAAGCCACTTTATAGGCAGCGGCATCGCAGAAAGGGGCCAGGAATAGCCGCAGATCAAAAAGAGGGGATAGGAGGTGAATGCCATGATCTCCATATATCTTTTCTGGCTGCGGAAAAAGGATGCAACAAAGAGCGTATAGAACAAAACCGAGAATAGAAAGAGCATGCTCATCACAGCCAAAGCAAGCAGGTTGCCCTTTATTTGGATTTCAAAAGCATGGAAGACAAGAGAGAAGAAATAAAATATTTACATATAAAAGTTACTTAACTTGTGTTCTTTTTAGAGACGGATAATAAAAAGTCAAATCCCTTGAAATTATAATCAAAGCAGAAAATTATCATTTCCGCTTGCATTTTTAGGATTTTTGAGTTATATTCTTCCACATACAGAGGTGTGTCATTTTCTTGACAGCATATTCAGTGAGTAAAATTGTGGTACTCCTTTAACGCGGGGTGGAGCAGTTTGGTAGCTCGTCAGGCTCATAACCTGAAGGTCGTAGGTTCAAATCCTGCCCCCGCTACCATTTTTTTGAATTCGCGGCGATGTAGCTCAGCTGGTTAGAGCATCGGAATCATAATCCGAGTGTCCGGGGTTCAAGTCCCTGCATCGCTACCATTTTTTTGCTGCCGACAAGGCAGTTTTTTATTCTATGTGCGCCAGTAGCTCAGCAGGATAGAGCAACAGCCTTCTAAGCTGTGGGTCAGAGGTTCGAATCCTCTCTGGCGTACCATTTATTGCCCATATAAAATTGCTTATTTTATATCTTGACCTTTCACGCATTTATTTTCCTATTTGTCCTATGTTTACGAAAATAAATTCTTTTTCGATTTTAGGCATTGATGCCATTCCAATTGAAGTGGAGGTTGATACTAAACATGTTTCCATGCCCTATTTCACAATGGTTGGACTGCCGACAAATTCCGTTAAAGAGAGCAAAGACAGGGTCACGGCAGCAATTAAAAATAATGGATATAAAAAACCACCACGTGCATATACCGTCAACCTCGCTCCCGCAGATGTAAAAAAGGAGGGTGTAGGATTTGATCTCCCAATTGCCATAGGTATGCTCACTTCGCTTAAACAGATTTATCCAATTATCCTTGAAACAGTCGGCATGGTAGGAGAGCTTTCACTAAATGGTGAAGTCCGCCCAGTGACTGGAATACTACCTATTACCATCGCCGCAAAAGATAAAGGGCTGGAAGGGCTGATCGTACCTGAAGAAAATGCAAAAGAAGCTGCTGTCGTTGACGGAATTTCAATATACCCCGTTAAAAGCCTTGCAGAATGCATTGCCTTTGTAGAAGGACGCGAAGCGATAGAGCCATTGAGTATTGATATTTCTACACTTTTTGAAAAAGAACGCAGAGAGACTATTGACATTTTCGACGTGAAAGGACAATATAATGTAAAACGAGCGCTGGAAGTTGCTGCTGCCGGAAGCCATAATATTCTCATGATAGGACCTCCCGGTTCCGGAAAAACCATGCTTGCCAGAAGAGTTCCAACCATTCTCCCCCAGCTTACACTCGATGAGGCATTGACCACGACGAAGATACATTCGGTAGCAGGGAAAACAGCTCAGGAGCACTCCCTCATAGCGACGAGACCCTTTCGAGCTCCACACCATACTATAAGTGATGTCGCACTCATAGGAGGAGGAAGCTATCCAAAACCAGGAGAGGTTTCGCTCGCACACAACGGTGTGCTTTTTCTGGATGAGCTACCCGAGTTTAAAAAATCAGTTTTAGAAGTTCTCCGACAACCTCTCGAAGATGGCATTGTCACAATATCGCGAGCCGTTCAATCGCTTACATTCCCTGCGAATTTCATGCTCGTTGCATCTATGAATCCATGCCCGTGCGGTTATTACGGGAGCGATGTAGAGGGGCATACCTGCACCTGTTCACCTACAATTATACAGAAGTATGTTTCAAGGATATCGGGACCACTTCTGGACCGTATTGATATTCACGTTGAAGTGCCCGCAGTGAAGTATGACGAACTCTCAAGAGATCCAAAAGGTGAAAGATCAAAGTACATACAAGAAAGGGTGAATGAAGCACGGAAAGCACAACATCAGCGCTTTGCCGGATCAAAAAAGATATACTCAAATGCAGACATGGAGTCAAAACAAATACGGGAATTTTGCCGGATAGATGATGAAGGGAAAAAACTTATGAAGATCGCAATAGAAAAACTTGGTCTTTCGGCACGCGCCTATGACCGTATTCTGAAAGTATCCCGAACTATTGCCGATCTTGAAAAAAGCGAAAACATTTCTCCTGCCCATATAAGTGAAGCGATCCAATACAGAAGTCTGGACAGGAAGTACTGGGTGTAGATGAGTTCAACAGAAATTATTCAGAAATTTAACTGGAAGCTGATGCTTATACTTGTTCTTCTAATAATATTTGGAGAACTCGCCCTGTATAGTGCCTCAGTACAGAAAATTGGCGGGGAAATAATTGTAAGCGATTTTTATGTCAAACAGCTTGTGTGGATAGTATTGGGCATCGCAGTCTTCCTCACCATACTTTATATACCGGACGTCATATTAGATCTGCTTATCGTGCCCTACAATATATTGATCTTTCTGATGCTGATTATTGTGCTGCTCCTCCCCCCAATAAAGGGTGTACATCGCTGGATAAGTCTCGGAAGCGTGAACATTCAACCATCGGAATTTGCGAAGATTGGAGTAATATTTCTTCTGGCGAGAGTTTTTTCAACAAAATATATTCCTACATCCAAAATCGTGATTTTCGGATTTCTCATTGTCACAATTCCTTCACTCCTTGTGTTATCACAACCAGATCTTGGGAGCGCTCTTGTCTTTTTTGCGATCCTCTTTCCAATGATGTACTTTGCCGGAGTATCTTTATTTACTTTATTTGTTATCATTACACCGCTTATAAGTATTCTTGTGGGCTTCAATGTAATATATTGGATAATTTTTGATGTTTTTCTTCTCATTATATTGATTTTCCGAAAAGTTTCATTATTTCCTGCGGGAGTTATTCTTGTAGGAAATGCCTTTATTTCACTGGTAACTCCCTACATGTGGTGGAGTATGCATGATTATCAGAGGAACCGCATCCTTGCTTTCATCAACCCAAAATTTGATGCACTTGGAAGCGGATATCAGATTATTCAATCAAAGATCGCTATTGGTTCCGGAGGTATTTTCGGCAAAGGTTTTTTGCAGGGAACTCAAAAGAACCTGAACTTTTTGCCTGAACAGCAAACGGATTTCATCTTTTCTGTTATAGGAGAAGAACTCGGGTTCATTGGATGTTTTCTCTTGCTGCTTCTTTTTGGTGCTCTTATTTGGCGCATTGTTATGATCCTGAGGAAGATCAGGATCGAAAAGCAAAGACTTATCATTACAGGCATTTTATCATATTTTATATTTCAGATAATCGTCAATATCGGCATGAACATTGGGATCATTCCCGTTGTGGGAATTCCTCTTCCATTCATCAGTTATGGAGGAAGCAGCCTGCTTGTTAATTTAGCGTCAATGGGACTTATTTTTAAATATGCACGGGAGCGAAGTTTTGTATGATGAAAATTGGTCAAAATTTTTCTTGCGTGATTTTTTACACTCACATGAAAATGTATAACTTATGAAAACAAAAGAATTATTTGATGAAGCCCTTCGAGAACACAAGAAGGTCATCGATGGAATAGAAGCTTTTTATCCTGTCATTGAAGCAATAGCATCACAAATGTCGGAAATCCTTCAAGGGGGCAATAAGATCATGCTCTGCGGAAATGGCGGGAGCGCTGCGGATGCACAGCATATTGCCACAGAGTTCATCGTGCGGTTCCGTGGTGATTTCAACAGGAGATCATTGCCGGCAATTGCGCTTACTACCGATACATCACTACTTACCGCATGTGCAAATGATTATGGATTTGACGAGGTTTTTAAGCGTCAGGTTGAAGGGCTTGGAAACGAAGGAGACCTTTTAATCGGGATAAGCACGAGCGGAAATTCTCCAAACGTATACAAGGCATTAGAATTTGCCAACACGCAGAACATTCAAACAGTTTTGCTCGCAGGAAGAGACGGCGGCACCATCGCAGCAATTGCTAAATATTCAATTATAATTCCACATAAAGATACAGCTCGAATCCAGGAAGCCCATATTACAATAGGGCACATCCTTTGCAGACTTACCGAAGAACTGATTTTTTAAAATAAACCAAAAAATAGGAGATGAAATGGCCAAGAAAAAAGTAACTGATGAAAAATATCTCTATGACGCAAAAAAATTTTGCGTACCCGTCACAAAGATCGGCAGCCTTGAGAGCATTCAGTTTGTGATCGATGATTTTATTGAGAAGAAAGTGACCTTCTGCGTTGACGGGAGTGATGATCGTTGGGAAGTCTGGCGCATCGAAGAAGAAGGTGATTCTGATAAAATCAAGAAAAAAGATTATCCGAGAAAGCCAAAATTTTTATATATTAATGGCAAAAAACTCGATTATGTATTAAAAAAATAAAAAAGGAGAATATATGTCTCTAATAGATGGAATTTTTGCTCGTGAGATATTAGATTCTCGAGGGAATCCTACGGTTGAAGTCGATGTTATGCTCGAATCCGGTTACTGGGGACGAGCGGCTGTTCCTTCAGGTGCTTCGACAGGTGAGTATGAGGCAGTAGAACTTCGAGATGAAAATGATGAACGATATAATGGAAAAGGTGTGCTGACAGCTGTTAAAAACATTAATGAAATAATTGCACCTGAAATCCTAGGAATAGAAAGCGAAAAACAGGTCGAAATAGACGCGACAATGTGTGATATGGCCGGATCACCGAATAAGGAAAAACTCGGTGCGAACGCAGTTCTTGGTGTTTCTATGGCAGTAGCCCGTGCAACGGCACTTGAACTTGAGCTTCCCCTCTATCGCTATTTGGGCGGTGTAAATGCAAAAACATTACCCGTTCCTATGCTTAATGTGCTCAATGGCGGCAAGCATGCTGACAATAATGTTGATGTTCAGGAATTCATGATCATGCCTTTAGGTGCAGGGAATTTTTCTCAAGCATTGCAAATGGCTACTGAAACATTTCATGCATTGAAGAAGATCCTTAAAAATAGCGGATACAGTACGGCAGTTGGCGACGAAGGTGGTTTTGCGCCCAATCTGGAATCCAACGAAGATGCAATAAAATTTATACTTAAAGCGATAGAAACAGCCGGATACCGTCCGGGAGAAGACGTCTCTATTGCACTTGATTCTGCAGCATCTTCATTTTTCCAATCGGGGAAATATATTTTCAATACCGGCAAAACCGAGAAGCTCTCAAGCGCCGAACTCGTGGGAATATACAAGGAATGGGCAAGAAAATATCCTATTGTTTCTCTCGAAGACGGACTTGACGAAAATGACTGGAAGGGCTGGAAACTTCTTACAGATGAGCTTGGTGACAAAATTCAAATTGTCGGAGATGATATTTTTGTTACAAATATAAGACTGCTGGATCGCGGCATAAAAGAAGGCATCGCAAATTCTATACTTATCAAGCTAAATCAGATTGGCTCTGTTACAGAAACGCTCGACACTATCGAACGGGCAAAAAACGCGAGCTATACATCAGTTATATCTCACCGCTCAGGAGAAACCTGTGATACATTTATTGCAGACCTCGCCGTCGCAGTGAACAACGGACAGATCAAGACCGGCTCAACATCCCGCTCGGAACGAATTGCTAAGTATAACCAGCTTTTACGAATAGAAGAAGAACTTGGTAAAACAGCACAATTTCCAGGGAAGAATGTCTTTAGACATATTAAATAAATAGATCATGAACGCCCGAAGAAGGAAAAAATCCACTACCTGGCGTAGCAGCAGCAATATAACTATATTTTTGATCCTTCTTCTTCTTGGGCTTGTGTGGTTCCTATTTTTTTATAAATATAGCGTCATCAAGATTTTGCGAACAAATTTTCTCTTAAACCAGAAAACCGAACAAATCGAGAGACTTGCACGGGAGCGTGACATTCTGGAAGAAGAAAAAGTGAACCTCGAAGAACAAGACCCCAAAACAATTGAGAAAAAAGCTCGAGAATTGGGTCTCGCAAAAGAAGGTGAAACCATTATCCGCATCAAAAAAGAGAATGAAAACGAAGAAGATAATTAAAGGAAAACTGCTCACAGCAATTTCTCCCAATAGAGTTCTATATCTTGATCCCAGCTATCTCGTTATTTCCGAAGATGGGGTAATAGAAGATGTCTGTAAAGAAATTCCTAAAAGTGGAGAGTATGATCAAGAATTTTATGATTATTCAGAAAAGTTGATATGTCCGGGATTTATTGATATTCATAATCATCTTCCACAATTTACTCTAAGTGGATTATACAGGGGTAATCTTCTTGAATGGTTGAGCGAGATTGTTTTCCCGGCTGAGGGGCGGCTTTCGTCCCCCGAAGTTGCAGAACGATTTGCAGAGCAATTTTTTTTGGAGTTACTCAGCAAGGGCACAACAACGACAAGTTCATATGTGACGAGCCATAAAGAGGCTACTGATATTGCTTTTCGCTATGCAGAGAGATCGGGGATAAGAGCATTTCTCGGTAATGTGCTGATGGATCAAAATGCACCGGACTATCTTATTAATGATACACAAGTTTTGTTGCGGGATTCTGAAGGGCTTATTGAAAAATGGGACGGCTATGATAATGGAAGATTACGCTATGTGCTCACCCCCCGTTTTGCTCCCACCTGCTCTTTTGATCTGTTGCAGGGAATTGGGAAAATTGCACAGAAACATGGCGTTCACATCCAAACACACCTTGCAGAAAGTAAAGAAGAAATCGCAACGGCCATGGATATTTTTTCTGACTTTGAGAATTATACCGATGTATATTCTCAGGCAGGATTACTCACAGAAAGAACAATTGCCGCACACTGCATCTATCTTAATGATAGCGAGATAGAGACACTCCAGAAAACGGGAGCCAAAATAAGTCATTGCCCTTCATCAAACAGATTCCTTCAAAGCGGCATTATGCCATATAGGAAATTAGAGAAGAGCGGAATTCCGATTGGTCTGGGAACAGATGTGGGCGCTGGGTACAGCTTATCAATGTTTTCTGAAATGAGGGAGGCCATCGAATCTTCAAAAACAATACATTTTCTTGATCCGTCTACCGATTATAAGCCGATTACCTCAATTGAAGCGTTCTATCTTGCTACTCTCGGTGGTGCAAAAGCGCTTTCTTTAGATGACGAGACCGGCAGTCTTGAAAAAGGAAAAAGCGCAGACTTTTCTATCATTGATATTGCACAGCTTAATGTGTTCAATGAAGACTTTTTTTCCAATCCCGAAGACCTAATTTCAAAACTGATCTACAGCAGCGGAGAGAATTATATCGAAAAGGTTTTTATTAAAGGGAAGTTGGTTTATAAGAAATAGTTTTTCTTAAAACAGAAAGACATCTTTTTTAGCCTAGGATGAGTCTAGGAACGAGTTCAGAAAACTCGGCAAAAAGCGAGTTGGCCAATGGAGTTTTATCCGAAGTAAGAATGCAACCAAGGAGTCAAAATGTATACAGTGCTTTTTATAATACTATTAATTATAGG